>CAPNGW010000144.1 GCA_948665105.1 uncultured Lachnospiraceae bacterium | reverse complement strand
GCGTGACATTAAAGGAATTTGACCTGGACGGGGCCCTTAAAAGGAAGCCCCAGCTGCTTCTGGTGGATGAGCTTGCTCACACCAACGCACAGGGATGCCGCCATGCCAAACGCTATCAGGATATTCGGGAGCTTTTACAGGCCGGGATTGATGTCTATACCACGGTGAATGTACAGCACATCGAAAGCTTAAATGACATGGTGGCTTCCGTCACAGAGGTTTTTGTGCGGGAGCGGATTCCCGATTCCGTGTTCGACCAGGCTGACCAGGTGGAGCTGGTGGATATTGAGCCCCAGGAGCTGATGGAGCGGCTGGGCAGGGGGGATGTCTACAAGGATGCTCAGGCAAGACAGGCGGTTGAAAATTTTTTCACAGAAGAGAATCTCACTGCCCTGCGTGAAATTGCACTGCGCCGCTGTGCCGACCGGGTAAACAAGCTGACGGAGATTTCCCGTATGAAGGGCCATGGAGATTTTTATACAGATGAGCATATTTTGGTTTGTCTGTCCTCTTCCCCATCCAATGGGAAAATCATACGCACTGCCGCAAGAATGGCAGGGGCCTTCAAGGGTGAGTTTACAGCGCTGTTTGTGGAGACTCCCGATTTCTCTGTGATAAGCCCGGAGGATGAAAAAAGGCTTGGGGACAACATGCATCTTGCCAGACAGCTGGGGGCAAAAATAGAAACGGTTTACGGGGATGATATCCCGCTGCAAATCGCTGAATTTGCCCGGTTGTCAGGAGTGTCAAAAATTGTAATCGGAAGAAGTGCCGCCACCAGACACCATCTCCTTGGCAAACCGGCCTTGGTGGAAACACTGATTGCCAACGCCCCCAATATGGATGTACATATCATACCGGATACGGATTTGAGCGTCTCTGCCTACCGGATGAAAAAGATAAGGCAGCTGGGGGATGTCTCCTTTTGCGTTTCCGATATTTTCAAAAGCATTGGAATTTTGCTTGGGGTGACGGGCATCGGCTTTTTCTTTCAATACCTGGGCTTTGCGGAGACGAATATTGTCACGGTGTATGTGCTGGGGGCGGTGATTACATCCGTGATTACCAGGCACCAGATATACAGCCTGCTGTCCTCGGTGGTCAGCGTCTTAATCTTCAACTTCCTGTTCACGGAGCCGGTATTCAGCTTCCAGGCCTATGGACGGGGGTATCCCGTTACCTTTGCTGTTATGTTCCTGGCCGCCTTTCTTACAGGCTCTCTGGCGGCCCGCCTGAAAAGACACGCAAAGCAGTTTGCCCTGGCGGCATACCGCACGAAAATTCTGTTTGAAATGAACCAGCAGCTGCAGCAGGCCAGGGATTTTGACGAAATCGCATCCATCACGGCAAACCAGCTGACAAAGCTTTTGAACAGGAGCATTATTTTTTACTTATCCCAGCATGGAACGCTGGGCGAGCCCTGTATTTTTCCAGCCCCGGACGCCGTCATTGACGAAAGCTTCACCTCTGTGAATGAGCGGGCGGTTGCCCAGTGGGTTATGAAGAATAATAAGCATGCGGGGGCCACCACGGCAACCCTTTCCAGTGCAAAATGCTTATATCTTGCTGTCCGGGCCGGGGACAGAGTGTTTGGCGTAACGGGAATTGTCATGGATGAGAAGCCCCTGGACAATTTTGAACATACAATTTTACTTTCTGTCCTTGGAGAGTGTGCCCTGGCTCTGGAAAATGAGAAGAATTATCAGGAGAAGGCAGAAGCCGCACTTCTTGCCAGGAATGAGCAGCTGCGTGGAGACCTTCTTAGGGCCATCTCCCATGATCTTAGAACACCGCTGACGTCCATATCGGGAAATGCCAGCAATTTGCTTTCCAACAGTGAACTCTTTGATTCAGATATGAAAAAACGGCTCTATGAGGATATTTATGAGAACGCCATGTGGCTGATTACCTTGGTGGAGAACGTGCTTGCCGTTACCCGGATTGAGGAGGGACACCTGAACTTAAGAATTTCGACGGATTTGATGGAGGATGCCGTGGATGAAGCCCTTCGTCATGTAAACCGCAAAAGCACCAGGCATCATATTTCTGTGGAGCACCAGGAAATGTTTCTTCTGGTACAAATGGATGCAAGGCTTATCGTTCAGGTGATTATCAACCTGGTGGATAATGCCATAAAATACACCCCGGAGGGGTCTCATATTCTGATTCGCACCAGGAAGCAGGGAAATAAAGCCCTTGTGTCCGTTGAGGATGACGGGGAGGGAATCTCCGATGAAAGGAAGGAGCGGGTATTTGATATGTTTTACAGTGGAGCAAATAAAATTGCCGACAGCCGGCGAAGCCTGGGATTGGGCCTGTCCCTGTGCAAATCCATCATTCATGCCCACGGAGGCACCATTGCCGTTTCTGATAATAAGCTTAAGGGTGCGGTATTTACATTCACATTACCCATAGGGGAGGCGAAGATTCATGAATAAACCGTTGGTTCTGGTTGTGGAGGACGATTCCTCTGTGAGAAATTTAATCACAACGACGTTAAAGGCCCATGATTACCGCTACCTCACTGCGCCAAGTGGCGCCTCCGCTATTTTGGAAGCCTCCTCCCACAATCCGGAGATTGTCCTGCTTGATTTGGGGCTTCCGGATATGGACGGCGTGGAGGTGATTCAAAAAGTACGCACCTGGTCCAATATGCCAATCATTGTCATCAGCGCCCGAAGTGAGGATACGGACAAAATTGACGCTCTTGACGCTGGAGCCGATGATTACCTGACAAAGCCTTTTTCTGTGGAGGAGCTTTTGGCCCGCCTGCGGGTAATCCAAAGGCGGCTTATCATGATGAAGAGCGAATCATTGGCGGAGGCTTCTGTTTTTACAAACGGGAAGCTTAAGATTGACTATGCCGCTGGCTGTGCTTATCTTGACCAGGAGGAGCTTCATTTAACACCCATAGAATATAAGCTTTTATGCCTGCTGTCGGCAAATACAGGCAAGGTGCTGACCCATTCTTTCATCACCCAGAAGATATGGGGAAGCAGCTGGGAGAACGACATAGCATCCTTGCGGGTATTCATGGCCGGCCTCCGGAAGAAAATCGAGAAGGAAGCCGGTTCACCCCAATATATACAGACCCACATCGGTGTGGGATACAGGATGTTGAAAGTGGAGTAGAGAACTGCAAATATGAAATTATTTATGATGGGATAATAATACGATGGATTTTATAAAAATTATTTGTGCAGAATTGTTGACAAATTGTCGAATGATGACTATAATTAACCTTTGAACAGAGTATGTCAGTCATATATCTGTTTTGCAAAAAACTCAAAAGAAAAGGAGTGTTATGAAATGAAGAAATTAGTAGCAGTTGTATTGTCTCTTGTTATGGCGCTCTCTATCGCAGCCTGCGGTGGAAAAGCCGGAAGTGTTCAGGATTATCTGGATAAGCCGGAGGTGAAATCCCAGCTGGATGCCACTCTTAGTCAGCTGGAAGGCTCAGGCATGTCCATGACAGTTACCGGTGAAGATAACAAGCTGATTTACACTTACAAATTTGAGACTCAGCTTGACGATGCAGACGGCAGCATCAAGGCCGGCCTGGAAGAGGGAATGGCTTCACAGGAAGCTGCCTTTAAAACCATTGCCAAAGCTCTGAAGTCAGAGATTAAGGTGAAGGATCCTGTGGTTGTTATCAAATACCTCAATGCTGATGACAGTGAGCTTTATACAGTGGAGTATACTGCTGATTAAAGTTATAGCTTTCCAAACGCACCGGTATCCGGCGGAGAATATTCTCCAAGTGCCCGATACCGGGCGTTTTTTATTCTATCGTAGGAAAGCTCTTTGAACTTCCCTATAACTTCACATGCCAGGAGGAACACGCCATGGACTTTTACAAACGTATGGAGCTGGTCTGTGCCCAAATTCCCTTCGGACGGGTGGCTTCCTACGGTCAGATAGCCCTTCTCTGCGGTCAGCCCAAGCATGCCAGACAGGTGGGCTATGCCCTGTCCCATAACCGGGTGGGGGATGTGCCGGCCCACCGTATCGTCAACGCCAAAGGGATTTTGAGCGGAGCCATGGCCTTTGAGACGGCGGACCTTCAAAGGCAGCTTTTAGAAGGGGAGGGCGTAACTGTGAAACACACAAAAGAGGGCTGGAAGGCGGACTTAAAAAAATATGGCTGGAGGAGTACCATGGAAGAGGCGGAGGAGCTTTACCGGCTTTTCCAGGCGAAAGGTATTTAATACAACAGGGAAGGAACTGTATACATAGATGGACAAATTTGAGATTCTAAAAAAATATTTTGGTTATGACTGCTTCCGGGAGGGCCAGGAGCTGTTAATCGATGCTGCCTTAAGGGGCCAGGACGTTTTAGGCATTATGCCCACCGGAGCAGGAAAATCCATCTGCTATCAGGTCCCGGCTTTGCTGCTTTCCGGCATTACCCTGGTGATTTCGCCGCTGATTTCTCTGATGAAGGACCAGGTTCAGGCCTTGAACCAGGCGGGGATTCATGCCGCCTATATTAACAGCTCTCTGTCAGAAGCCCAGATATCAAAGGCCCTTGTGTTGGCGGCAAAAGGAGTATATAAAATCATCTATGTGGCGCCCGAGCGTTTGGAAACGCCGGGGTTTTTGCGTTTTGCAGGCCAGGTTGAAATCTCTATGGTGACGGTGGACGAGGCCCACTGTATTTCCCAGTGGGGACAGGATTTTCGCCCCAGCTACTTAAAGATTGTGCAGTTCATAAAAACCTTGAGAGTCCGCCCCATCGTCAGCGCCTTCACCGCCACGGCCACAGAGCGGGTCACGGAAGATATCATCTGTGTTCTTGGCCTTACGGGGCCGGAAATTCTGGTGACAGGCTTTGACCGGAAGAATCTCTATTTTGCGGTGGAGAGACCCAGGAAAAAGGAAGCCTACGTGAAAAACTATGTTCTCTCACATCCCGGAGACAGCGGAATTATCTACTGCGCCACCCGCAAAAATGTGGACATGCTTTACGACCATCTGCGTTTGGAGGAGATACCGGTGACCAGATACCACGCGGGCCTGGGCAGTGAAGAACGGCGGCAAAATCAGGAGGATTTTATCTATGATAAGGCACCGGTGATGGTTGCCACAAACGCTTTTGGCATGGGCATCGACAAATCCAACGTGCGCTATGTCCTTCATTACAACATGCCCCAGAGCCTGGAAAATTACTATCAGGAGGCAGGCCGTGCAGGCCGGGACGGGGAGGCGTCAGAATGTATCCTTCTCTACTCAGCCCAGGATGTGATGGTGAACCGTTTCCTTTTGGACAGTAAGGAGCAGAATCCGGATTTCACCCGGGAGGAGCTTCTTGCCATCCGGGAGAGGGATGAGGAACGACTGCGCATTATGAACTATTACTGCATGACGAAAAATTGTCTGCGCACCTATATTCTCCGGTATTTTGGAGAGAGAAGCTTAAAGGACTGCGGGAACTGCTCCAACTGTCAGAAGGAATTTATCCAGCACGACATGACAGAGGCGGCCAGGCATATCATTGACTGTATTGTGGAGCTGCGGGGACGGTACGGAATCAATGTGGTGGCCGGCACCCTGGTGGGAGACAATCGGGCCAAGCTTAAGGAGTACGGCGTGGCCAGGTATGCTTCCTACGGCAGCCTTAAGGATATGTCGGAGGCAGGCGTTAAGGAAATCATAAATCAGATGCTGATGGAAGAGCTGCTTACTGTGACGCCGGATAAGTATGCCCTGTTGAAAGTGACAAAGGCGGCGGAGGAAATCCAAAACGGAACCCGTACCTTTTTGTGGAAGGAATGTAAAAAGGCTCCCGAAACGGATACGAAACCGGACAAAAAATCAAAATCCACTGCCGTACAAAAACGCCGTTCTGACGTTCTTAACAGCAAAGGACTGGAGCTCTTTGAGCGGCTTAGGATACTGCGGACAGAGCTGGCCCGGGAACAGCATGTACCGCCCTACATTATTTTTTCCGATAAGACCCTGGTGGATATGTGCATCAAAGCACCGGTGAACAAGGCCGGGATGCTTAAGGTCATCGGGGTGGGGGAAAATAAGTTTGCAAAGTACGGAGAGCAGTTCCTTGCGGAAATCCGTGCTTTTACCGGAGGGAGACCGGAAAAATTATATTTTGGTGAGATGGAGGAAGCAAGATGAGCAGAGTGAAATTACTGCTTACCGCCTTTGAGCCCTTCGGCGGCGAGGAGATAAACCCCGCCTGGGAGGCAGTGAAGGGGCTGCCGGGGCAGATTGGCAGGATTACCATAGAGAAGCTTCTGGTGCCAACTGTCTTTGGCGCTTCTCTTACATTGGTTTCAAGGAAGATAGAGGAATGCTGTCCCCAGGCCGTCATCTGCGTGGGCCAGGCCGGGAGACGGGCGGGCATTGG
>CAPNGW010000143.1 GCA_948665105.1 uncultured Lachnospiraceae bacterium | reverse complement strand
GGCCTGGTCATTGGCCTGGCGGTCCAGGGCAGCCTTGCAAATTTCGCGGGCGGCGTATTGATTCTTGTAATAAAACCCTTCAAAGTAGGGGATTATATCCGTGAGGATGCACAGAAGAACGAAGGAACCGTAAGCGAGATTGAGCTGTTTTACACCAGGCTCACCACGCCGGACAACAAGGTGGTCATTATCCCCAACGGACTTCTGGCAGGTACAAGCCTTACCAATTTTACCCAGCAGGACAAACGGCGGCTGGATATCTCGGTGGGGGTGTCCTACCAGGCGGATATCCGCAGAGTGAATGAGGTGCTCACCGGGCTTCTTATGGAGGAAGAGCGGCGTCTTCCCCAGGAGGAAATGCGGGTGTTTGTGGACGAGCTTTCCGACAGCTGCGTGAAGATGGGCTGCCGCCTTTGGGTGAAGACGGAGGATTACTGGCCGGTGAAATGGCAGCTTACCGAGGCCATAAAGCTGAAATTTGATGAAGAAGGCATAGAGATTCCCTATCAGCAGCTGGAGGTCTCCATCAAAAGGCAGTGAACTGTAACAAAAACCTGTCCGAAACCTTAGGAAAAAATGCCTTAGACCATTGACAAATTCAGGAAATTGTGCTAGTCTAACTCTTGTAATGGGCAAAGACCCCGATATTTTTTTATGTATTCAGGAGGAAGGTTTTATGCAACAGGGAACTGTGAAATGGTTTAACGCGAAAAAAGGTTATGGATTTATTTCCGATGCAGAGGGAAATGACGTATTCGTACATTTTTCTGCATTGAACATGGATGGATTCAAAGAATTGAAGGATGGAGAAGCCGTGGAATTTGAAGTTGTGGAAGGCGATAAAGGACCGCAGGCGGCTAACGTAGTCCGTTTAGGTTAATTCATAGAGTTATTCAATACGAAATAAAAACCAGGAGGTTGTCTCTTAGCGGGACAACCTCTTTCCAATCATATGCGTAAGGCGCACTGCTCCTATGACAATAAAAGAAACAAAAAATATATCCCTGGAGGTATTTATGAACATCGAAAACTGCACGGCCTATGAGCTGGTAGAACAAAGGAACTTAGAGGACATTAAGTCCCAGGGCTATATCCTGCGCCACAAGAAAACCGGTGCACGGGTATCTCTGATTGCAAATGACGATAAAAATAAAGTATTTTATGTGGGATTTAAAACACCGTCCTTAGACAGCACCGGGGCGGCTCACATTGTGGAGCATACTGTGCTCTGTGGTTCTAAAAGGTTTCCGGCCAAGGATCCCTTTGTGGAACTGGTGAAGGGCTCCTTAAACACCTTCTTAAATGCCATGACCTACCCGGATAAGACCATCTATCCGGTGGCCAGCCTCAATGACAAGGATTTTCAGAATCTGATGCACGTCTATCTGGACGCGGTGTTTCATCCCAATATTTACCGCCGGCCGGAGATTTTCAAGCAGGAGGGCTGGCATTACGAATTGGAGCAGGCAGAGGCCCCCATCACCTTAAACGGCGTTGTGTACAACGAAATGAAGGGCGCATTTTCCGCGGCGGAGGACGTCTTAAGCCGCCAGATTTTAAATGCCCTGTACCCGGACACCTCCTATCGCTTTGAGTCCGGCGGTGACCCGGAGGAAATTCCAAACCTCACCTATCAGCAGTTTCTGGCATTTCACGGAAGATATTATCATCCATCTAACTCTTACATCTACCTGTACGGTGACATGGACATGGAGGAGAAGCTGAACTGGCTGGATGAAGCGTATCTTTGCCATTATGACTATTTGGAAGTGGATTCCTCCATTGCCAGGCAGGAAGCCTTCAAGGAACCGGTGGAGCTTAGGAAGACGTATTCCATTGCCAGCACGGAATCGGTGGAGGACAATACCTGGCTGTCCCTGAATTTTTCCATTGATACTATTTTGAACGAAAAGCTGTATATTGCCTTTGACATTCTGGACTATGTGCTTTTGGGAGCCCCGGGAGCGCCCTTAAAGAAAGCCCTTCTGGATGCAGGTATCGGCAAGGATATTATGAGCTCCTATGATAACAGCACCTTTCAGCCCATATTTTCTGTTATAGCCAAGAACAGCAATCCCGGGAAAAAAGAGGAGTTTTTAAAGATTATCCAGCATGTGCTCAAGGATCAGGTGAAGAATGGCATCAACAAAAAATCTCTGAAGGCGGGCTTAAACAGCTTTGAATTCAAGTACCGGGAGGCAGATTTCGGCCAGTTCCCCAAGGGCCTTCTCTTCGGCATTCAGTGCCTGGACAGCTGGCTGTATGACGATGCACAGCCTTTCACCCACCTTCAGGCCCTTTCGGTTATCGAATGGCTGAAGGAGCAGGTGGATACCGGCTATTTTGAGGGACTGATTGAGGAGTATCTTCTGAAAAATACCCACAGGGCAGTGGTCATCATTGAGCCGGAACGGGGCTTAAACGCCAAAAATGACAAGGCCCTGGCGGAAAAATTAAAAGCATATAAGGATTCGCTGACCCCGGAAGAGATAGAGGCACTGGTGTCAGAGACACAGCATCTGAAGGAGTACCAGGAGGAGCCCTCCACCCGGGAGGAGCTTCTGTCCATACCCATGCTTTCCCGGGAGGATTTGAAACGGGAGGCGGAGCCCTTCTGCACACAGGAGTGCCAGGAGGAAGAAACCCGCCTTTTGTTCCATGAGGTGGACAGCAACGGAATCGCCTATCTGGATCTTCTGTTTGACACTTCGGCGGTGGCAAAGGAGGACATTCCCTATCTTGGCATTTTAAAGGCTGTGCTGGGCTTTGTGGACACGGAGAGCTACCCCTACGGAGAGTTGGCCAGCGAGATTAACTTAAATACCGGAGGAATTACCAGCGTGGTGGGCAATTACGCCCATGTGCAGGAGGAGGGCTTTGCCACAACCTTTGAGATACGGGTGAAGGCCCTCTATGATAAGCTTCCAAAGGCCATGGAGCTGGTGGGGGAGATTCTCTCCAAAACCAGCTATCAGGATTCCCGGAGGATTTATGAGATTCTTGCCCAGCTTAAGTCCAGGCTGCAAATGAGCTTCAGCGCTTCGGGCCATACCATTTCCGCCATGCGGGCCATGTCTTACTTCTCCAAATCCGCCAAGTACACGGATATGACCGGAGGAATCGATTTCTATCGGACGGTGAGCCATATTGAGGCCAATTACGATGAGGAAAAGGAGGCCCTTGCCTCCAAATTACAGGAGCTGACGGAGCTGATTTTCCGGCCAGAGAATCTTATGGTAAGCCTGGGAAGCCAGAAGGAAGGGTATGAGAAATTTGTCCGCACCCTGCCGGGGCTTCGGGCGCTTTTGTGGAATACGGTTGTGGTGGAGCATAAGGATGTCCTGGAATGTGAGAAGGAGAACGAAGGCTTTTTCGACGCTTCCCAGGTCCAGTACGTGTCCCGTGCCGGGAATTTTAAGAGGGCCGGATTTGACTACACCGGAGCCTTAAGGATTCTCAAGGTGATATTAAGCTACGACTATCTGTGGCTGAATATCCGGGTGAAGGGCGGCGCTTACGGCTGCATGAGCGGATTTACCAGAAGAGGCGACGGATATTTTACCTCTTACCGGGATCCCAACCTTCTCAAGACCAATGCGGTCTATGAAGGGGTTCCTGAGTATCTTCGGAGCTTTACCGTGGACCAACGGGATATGACGAAATATATCATCGGCACCATCAGCGACATGGATACACCTCTGACACCCTTCGCCAGAGCCCAGCGTTCCCTGAACGCCTACATGACAGGAGTGACCTTTGAGGATATTCAAAAGGAGCGGGATGAAGTGCTAAACGCCGGAGTCCACAGCATCCGGGAGCTGGCAGAGCTGATGGAGGCGCTGCTTAAGGAGCAGGCCTTCTGTGTCATCGGCAACGAGGAAAAGCTCAGGGAAGGTTCAGAGCTGTTTATGGAGCTTAAGAGTTTGTATTAGAGCAGTACCAGGGAGGATATATGAAGCAGAGTATGAAATCGGGGTTCGTGACCTTGATTGGGCGGCCAAACGTGGGCAAATCCACGTTGATGAACCGTTTGATTGGACAGAAGATTGCCATCACCTCCAAGAAGCCCCAGACCACAAGAAACCGGATTCAGACGGTGTACACCGATTCGGAACGTGGGCAGATTGTGTTTGTGGACACCCCTGGCATTCACAAGGCCAAAAACCGGCTGGGGGAGTATATGGTAAATGTGGCGGAGAAAAGCTTGAAGGAGGTGGATGTGATTCTGTGGCTGGTGGAGCCTGTGGAGTACATCGGAGCCGGAGAGCAGCACATTATTGATAAGCTTAAAAAGGTTACCACGCCGGTGATTCTGGTGGTGAACAAAACGGACACCGTGAAGAAGGAAACGGTGCTTTTAAGCATCGATACCTACAGGAAGGTGTATGATTTTGCGGAAATAGTGCCGCTGTCGGCCATGAAGGGAGACAACACAGATGTTTTGTGTGAGCAGATTTTCAAGTATCTGCCCTACGGGCCCATGTTTTACGACGAGGACACCATTACGGACCAGCCGGAGCGTCAGATTGTGGCGGAGATGATTCGGGAGAAGGCGCTGCATGCCCTGGACGAAGAGGTTCCTCATGGGATTGCCGTGTCCATCGATAGGATGAAGGGGCGAAAGGGCGCCCGAATTATGGATATTGACGCCACCATTATCTGTGAGCGGGATTCCCACAAGGGGATTATCATCGGCAAGGGCGGAGCGACCCTTAAGAAGATTGGCACCAATGCCCGGTTTGAGATTGAAAGACTCCTGGAGTGTCATGTGAATCTGAAGCTCTGGGTGAAGGTGAAGAAGGACTGGCGTGACAGTGACTTCCTTATTAAGAATTTCGGATATAAGGACGACAATGCATGATGCCAAAACCCCAGGCCACAGGCGTGTCAGCTTCGCTGCCATCCGCAGGGGGCTGCTCTGGCCTGGGAGGGTTCTGACAGTTGGCAGATTTTTTCTGGTATATCTCTTTGGGGTCCGGGAAAACCTAAGATTAGATTCGAAGCAGGTTATTCGAAGGACAAAAGAGCAGGGGGAATTACCAATGGCAGAGCGGGAATGGGAACAGTTTGCGGCTACCGGAAAAGTAGCTGATTATCTGGCGTACAGCAGGGTATGCCAGACGGAACACGGCACCGAAGGCGTCGGTGACAGGAAGGAGAGCGAAGGAGAGCATGGGGCAGACCATTGTGCTTACCGGTATGGTTCTATCGGCGACACCCATGGGGGACTATGACAAACGAATCACACTTCTGACCAGGGAGCGCGGGAAGATTTCGGCCTTCGCCAGAGGCGCAAGACGGCAGGGCAGCCAGCTTGTGGCTGCCGCCAATCCCTTCGCCTTCGGGGAATTTGAGATGTACGAGGGACGCTCCTCCTACACCATTGTGAAGGCCAGCATTTCCAATTATTTTCGGGAGCTTACGGCAGATTTTGAGAATGTCTATTACGGATTTTATTTTCTGGAAATTGCAGATTACTATACCAGAGAGAATGCAGATGAGTTACATATGTTAAAGCTGTTGTACCAGTCCTTGCGTGCGCTGGTGAAGGAGAGCATTCCCAACCGGCTGGTGCGGTGTATTTTTGAAATGAAGGCTATGGTGATTAACGGAGAATACCCCGATGTATTTTCCTGCGTGACCTGTAAGAGGGAGGAGAACCTGGCCTGGTTGGACTTAAACCGGGGCGGGGTCTTTTGCAGTTCCTGCCAGACACCTGGGGGAGCCATTCCCCTTAAGTCCTCTGTGCTCTACGCCCTTCAGTATATCATCACTTCCACCATTGAAAAGCTTTATACCTTTACTTTGTCGCCGGAGGCCCTTCTGGGGCTGGAGGAAATCATGAAATCCTGCCGGATCCGCTATCTGGATAAGAAGTTTCAGTCCTTAAAAATATTAGAACAAAATCTGGGATTTGCAGATTTTTTTACAGAATAGCGGTTGAAATCAATTCTCAGAAAGAGTATAATATTTAAGATTCACTTATGATAAATTAGGAGGTTTATTTATGAAAAAATTCACAGGGTTGCTTCTGATTACCGTTTTGGCAATGCTGTTTCTGACCGCATGCGGCGGGAAACTGGAGGTAGATGAAAGCACTGTATACGTACAGAAGAAGGGCAAGGTAATCGGCGCATCGGTGGAAGCCTTTAACAAGGATTATTACAATGCACAGGAGCTTGAGGAATATGTAAACCGGCGTGTGGAGGACTACAATAAGGGCCACGATGACAAGAGTGTGGAGGTGGATACCTTTGCCGTGGAGGAGGGAGTCGCAAAGCTGTATATCCGTTATGAAAGCTATGAGGATTACGCCGACTTTAACGAGGTGGTGCTGTTTGCGGGTACGGTGCCCCAGGCCATGGCT
>CAPNGW010000142.1 GCA_948665105.1 uncultured Lachnospiraceae bacterium | reverse complement strand
ATGGGAGAATTGCCGCTGACCCGGTACAGGGTCTGTTTGATGGCCAGCACATCAGGGTCCAGGGAGGCTTGGCGGATAAAGTCCACCACCGGGTCAAAGGTCTGATATGGGTGGTGCAGCAGGATGTCGCCCTGCCGGATTTTTGCAAAAATATCCTCCCCCGGTGTAATCTGGGGCACTGGCTGTGGCTTATGAGGCTTTAAGCGCAGCTTGTCGTAGCCCTCCAGACCATACATTTTCATGAGGAAGGTCAAATCCAGAGGTCCCGGAATCTGAAAGATATCCTCTCTGGCAATGTGAAGCTCCTCCTCAAGAACAGACAAAAGCCGTTTGTCCACCTTCTCTTCCACCTCCAGGCGGATGACTTCGCCCCACTGGCGTTTTTTCAGCTGCCGCTGAATCTCCTTAAGCAAATCCTCCGCTTCATCCTCATCAATGGTGAGGTCTGCGTTACGCATAATCCGGTAAGGGCAAGCACAAATTATATCGTAATTTAAGAATAACCGCTGGATGTTGCGCTCAATGACCTGCTCCAGAAGAACAAAGTCACGCTCCCCCTGCTTCCTGGCAGGTATCTGTATCAGACGGTCCAGAACCGAGGGCACCTGCACGGTGGCGAACTCCACCTCCTCCTTCCTGCCGCTTTTCTTGGTGAGAAGGGCCGCAAGATTCAGCGTCTTATTGCGAATCAGCGGGAAGGGGCGGGAGGCATCCACTGCCATGGGAGTAAGCACCGGATATACATTTTCCTCAAAATATTTATCCACATAGCGGGCCTGTTCCTTGTTCAGTTCCTTAAGGGCATCCAGAATGGAAATACCGTGATTCTTAAGCAGAGGCACCAGGGAACGGTTGAAGGTGCTGTACTGCAGTTCCACAAGCTCCCGGGTATCTGCATTGATGGCGGCAAGCTGTTCTGTGGCCGTCATCCCCGCCATGTCCTTCTTCTTATACTCCGCGTGCACCATATCCTTCAAAGAGGCTACCCGCACCATGAAAAATTCATCCAGATTGGAGGAGGTAATACTTAAAAATTTCAACCGTTCCAGCAGGGGAATGGATTTGTCTCTGGCTTCATTTAGCACTCTCCCATTGAATTTCAGCCAGCTCAATTCCCGGTTTTCATAATATTCCGGTTTTAAAAATTCTTTTGCTTTTTCCATATTTTTATGCTCCTAGTCAAATACACGTTTTTCTTTCATCAGAGGCTTTACCGAGAACACCCGCTCAAAGGCCCTGGCATATTCTTCAAAAAGGCCTTTTTCCAGTGCCATGGGTTCTCTTGTCTCAACGGTGACAATCAGCTGCTTTTCCAAAAGCTTCGCCTTGGCGCTTTTAAATTTCCGATTGTGGCTTCTGTCCAGGGCATAGGCCAGCTTTAAGAATGCGGCCAGCTTCGCCACCACCAGATAGGCGGTCTGGTCCATTTTGTCCATCATTTCCTCGTAAGGCGCCAGGGCGCTTAAGCTATAGCGCACCGTGCTTGCCACAATTTCCCGCTCCAGGTGGGTCATGCCGATAATCTCTGAGGCCATAATAATCTGGTAGGAACACTCGCCATAGTTCACCTGACTGATGTAATTCCCACAATCCTTTAAGATGGCGGCGGCCTTTAACAGCAGCCGCTCCCGCCGTGTAAGGCCGTGAACATTTTTCATGGCGTCAAAGAGGGTTGCCGATAGCTCCATCACAGTCTCCGAATGTCTCGTATAGCCAAAAAACCGCTCCGCCAGCGCCCTGGCTGCAGACAGGATATCCTCGTCGAAATCGTGCTCCGTCCGCACCAGACGGTTCTTCTGAGCATAGTCGATGGCAATTCCGTCGCTGATATTCACCCCGGGAATCCAGACATACTCCGCCTCTATCTCCTCTGCCAGGCGCTTATACAATACCACAGAGGGTATCAAAAGCGGGTCCTGCTCGTCCGTGAGGCTCAGCTCCCCGGCAATTTCCGCCGGACTCTTTTTGGTGAGCCGCTTGACTGCCTTTAAGAACCGCTCCGCCTCCAGTGTGCCCTTCTCCCCGGTCTCCTTCTTAAGAATATCGCCGATATAATCTCCCACCATAATGGCGTACCTGGGTTTTTTGCCCTGGAGATAGAGGTCCTTAAATATTTTTAATTCCTTGTCAATGAGCTCCTGCGTCTGGTCCTCATAATGGGATACCTGATTTTCAATCCGGGAAAGCTTCTCCCGAAGACGCATAAGTCCCAAATCAATCTGCCGGGTGGTTGCGGGCTTGCCCTTTCGAAACAGCGTAATCTGCATGCTTCCGCCCCCCACATCCACCACTGCGGCCCCCTCCTGGATAATTTTCTCAAAGAAGGGCTCCGCGGCCAGGGACTTGTAGCTGATAAACCGGTGCTCCGAATTGCTTAGAATCTTCACCTCGATGCCGGTGCGGAGCCGAATCTGGTCCAGGATAAACAGCTCATTACTCACATATCGAAGCACGCTGCTGGCGTAGGCCCGGTACTCCGTTACCCGGTATCCCTCCATCATCCGGTGAAATTCCTTTAAAATCAGGCACAGCTCCTCCACCATCTCGTAGCCAATCACTCCTCTGGTGTAAGCATCCTTGCCCAGCTCCACCCGGCTTCTGACATAGTCGATTTTTCGAAGCTGCTTTTTGGGGGACATCTCAAATACCTTCAGGCTCACCTCATATGAGCCAATGTAAATTGCTGCAAATGTTTTGATTGCCACTTGGGGACGCACCTCCTTTTATTCCTGCCCCAGCAAATAGTCGATAAATTGCTGGGCGCATCTTCCGGACAATCCGCCATGATTTAGTTCCCACTTGTTGGCTTCTGCCAGAAGGGTCTCTGTGTTACTTTCAATTCCATGCTTTTTTGCCAGCCTTATTACAATTTCTTTAAACTCCTGGGGGGAGGGGGAACCAAAGTAAATCTTGACTCCGAAGCGGGCCACCAGCGACAGCTTTTCCTGCACCGTATCGTTCTTGTGAAGGTCGTCCTGCCGCTCTTCCTTGTCGCTGAACTTCTCCCGAACCAGATGACGGCGGTTGGATGTGGCATAAATCAGCACATTTTCCGGCTTCCGCTCCAGTCCGCCTTCAATGACAGCCTTCAAATATTTGTATTCAATTTCAAAATCTTCAAAGGACAAATCATCCATGTAAATGATGAATTTGTAGTTCCGGTTCTTAATTTGTCCAATCAGCCAGTTTAAATCCTGAAACTGGTGCTTGTACACCTCTATCATCCGAAGACCCCTGGCATAATATTGGTTGACAATGGCCTTGATGCTGGTGGATTTGCCGGTGCCGGCATCTCCGAACAGCAAGCAGTTGTTGGCTTTTTTCCCCTTTACGAAGGCTTCGGTATTGGCAATAAGCTTCTCCTTGGCAATCTCGTAGCCAACCAGGTCATTAAGACCAACGTGGGCGATGTTGGTGATGGGGATGATTTGGGGCCCTGCTTCCGTGTGGCCCATGCGGAAGGCCTTGTGAAGCCCTAATTTTCCCACACCGAAATTCCGGTAGAAATCCGTTACCTGAAGCTGAAACCCCTCCACGGTTTCGGTCTGTTCCAGCCGGGCACTTAAGGCCACAATGCTGTCCCGGATGCGGGTGTTAAAGACTTTGCTGTGTTCTTCCACCCGGCGGTAGTCCAAGATGGCAGCAAGTACCGGAACATCCAGCCCATGGGCCACTTCCATGAGATTCTTCTCAAAAAGCTCCTTAAAGAGTTGAAAATCGTGAAGAGCAAAATCATTGATGCTCCCCTCCACCATTCCCTTCATCTCACAGGCTGTACTGTAAGCGTTCTCGTGGTTCACAATGAGAAAGGTCAGGTAATTGTGCCACAGATTGCCCTGGAAGCCATGGCTGGCTGACACCTCAATGAGTCTGTGGAGGGTCTCGTAGCAAAGGCTTCGCAGGTCCTCCTTCTTCTTGTGGTCCTGAATGTCGTAGTGGGTGAGAATCCAGGTAAAATCCTTAAAAATTTCTTCCTGTGCGGATACTTTATATAAGATTAATTCTTTTGCGTAGTTCATAGGTATACCCTCTTGTCTGCAGTAGAAAACAGCCTTTGCTGATTTTCTATTGTCATGAATAATTTCCAAGAATCCAGAGGCTTCCTGCCTCTTCCTTCAGCCCTTTCAGAGCATTCTTAACTGCGCCGTCCTGGAAGTTGCCGTCAAAATCCACAAAGAAACGGTACTCGAAGCTCTTGTCCTTGATGGGGCGGGATTCTATCTTGCTCATGTTCAAATCGTTGTAGATAAAGTGGGACAGCATCCGGTACAAGGAGCCACTCTCGTGGGGCAGCTCAAAACAAATGCTGATTTTTCCGGCGTCCCTTTTGCAGATTTTTCTGTCGGTGACAATGAGAAAGCGGGTGCTGTTGTCACAGCTGTAATTGATGGATTCCCGTAATACCGTAAGGCCGTAAAGCTCCGCCGTCAGAGGATTGGCAATGGCCGCCTGGTGCCGAAGGCCGTCCTCTCGTATTTTCTGGGCCGCCAGTGCTGTATTTTTCAGGGAAATCCGCTCCCAGTCCCTATGGTCATCCAGAAAATCCACACACTGCATCAGCGCCTGAGGGTGGGAGTACACGCAGGTAATGTCGGAGAGCTTAGAACCCGGCAAAGCCAGAAGGGCGTGGTTCACAGGGATAATCTGCTCTCCCACAATGTGGTGGCCGTACTCCAAAAGCAGGTCATAATTCTCGCTGACAATTCCGGCGGAGGAATTTTCAATGGGGAGCACCGCGTAATCCGCATGATGCTGGCGTATGGCTTCCATGGCCTCCCTCCAGGTATCCACATGGAAGGTATCGGGATGGTCGCCGAAGAAGGCTTTCATGGCCATCTGGCTGTAGGCGCCTTCCACGCCCTGATACACCACCCGGCTCCCCTCAAGGTTCAGCTCCGGTAAGATTTCAAAATCTGTCTCCTCTGTATGCCCCTGCTTTGTCAGAAGCTGATACTGACGCTTCCGGCTGATGGACATAATCTGTTCAAAGAGCTCTCGAATGCTCCTCTCGGAGAAATTTTCATGTGCCAGACCGGATAAGCGGTGGAGCTTTTGGATTTCCCTCTGGCGGTCCAGCACCGGCTTGCCGGCTGCCATCTTGTATTCTGCCACCTGGGTCACCAATTCCAGACGCTGCTCAAATAGTCGAACAATCTGTTCATCAATATCGTCAATTTCTACTCGTATTTCTGATAAATCTTTCATTGCTTCCATCCTTCCCTTAAAAATCAAACAGCGACAGCTGGTTGGACTCCGGCAAATCCCCCAGGAGCCCCAAATCCGCCATCAAATCCACCACCGTCTTGCTGACCTTGGTCCTCTGACGGAAGTCGTCTCTTGAGAGGAATTTTCCATCCTTGGCGGCCTCCACCACCGCTTCCGCCGCCTTATCCCCCAGTCCCTCGATGGTGCTTAAGGAAGGCAAAAGCTTCCCGTCCACAATCTGGAAAAGCTGTGCCTTGGAATTGTAAATATCAATGGGCAGAAATTCAAATCCCCGGGCATACATCTCCTGGACAATCTTCATGTCCTTTACGGTATCCTGCTCCTTCTTGCTTAAGGTATCCTTCCGCCGCTCAAAATCCGCCATAAAGTATTGAAGCTTCTCCCCTCCCTGACACATGAGCTCATAGTTAAAGGAGGTGGCACGAATACTGAAAAATGCTGCATAGTATGCCAGTGGATAAAAAACCTTGCAGTAGGCAATCCGCCATGCCATCATAACGTAGGCTGCCGCGTGGGCCTTGGGAAACATGTATTTTATCTTCTTGCAGGACCAGATATACCAGTCGGGCACATTGGCCGCAAGCATGGCCTCCTCCCACTCAGGCTTTAATCCCTTGCCCTTTCTTACACTCTCCATGATGGTGAAGGACAGCTCACTGTCCATGCCCATGCCGATAAGATAAGTCATAATATCATCCCGGGTACAGATAGCTGTGGAGATGGTGGCCTTCCCCTCCTGTATCAAGGTCTGAGCATTGCCCAGCCACACGTCCGTGCCGTGGGACAGACCGGAAATGCGGACCAGGTCAGAGAAGGACTGGGGATTGGTGTCTTGAAGCATCTGGATTACGAAATCCGTGCCAAACTCCGGTATTCCCATGGAGCCTAGGGGACATCCGCCGATATCCTCCGGCGCAATCCCCAGGGCTTTGGTGCTCTGGAATAAGGACATTACATCCTTATCGTCCAGAGGAATCTTTTTTGCATCAATGCCGGTCAGATCCTCCAGCATACGAATCATGGTAGGGTCATCATGGCCCAGAATGTCCAGCTTCAGCAGGTTGTGGTCAATGGAATGGTAGTCAAAATGGGTGGTGATAATATCCGTCTCCATATCGTTGGCCGGATGCTGCACCGGAGTGAAGGAATAGATTTCCTCT
>CAPNGW010000141.1 GCA_948665105.1 uncultured Lachnospiraceae bacterium | reverse complement strand
AGACCCCGGCCCGCACACCCCGGACCTTGTTTGCCGCAATGGAGATACCCACACCGGTGCCGCAGATTAAAATACCGCAGTCCACTTCCCCCGAAGCTACCGCCCGGCCCACTTTCTCGCCGAAATCCGGGTAATTACAGCTCTCGTAAGTGTCGGTGCCGAAATTTACCACCTCATGCCCCAGCTCCTTCACATACTCCATAATCTCCAGCTTCAAATCTGTGGCCGCATGGTCGTTTCCCATGGCTACTCTCATTTCCTGTCTCCTCCTTTTCTTAAGCTTCTCCCATAGAAGAACAATACGATTCTTTCCAGGTAACGCTTCAGCACAATCTGAATCTCTTCCTTGGGGTGAATGGGCTTCACCAGAATGGTCCGTATTCCTACCCGATTGGCCCCGTACACATCTGTAAAAATCTGGTCCCCCACAAAAAGAGTGTTGGACACATTGGTCTTCATGCGCTCCATCGCCTTTTCATAGTTGGCCTTAGAGGGCTTGCGGGCATCAAAAATATATTCCACGGAGACGTCATCGTTGAACATTTTTACCCGTGCTTCCTTGTTGTTGGATAAAAGACAGCACGAAAAGCCCGTCTCTTTCAGATGTGCAAACAAGGCCTTGGCCCGTTCATCGGCCCTGGCCCCGTGGGGAACCAGGGTATTGTCGATGTCAAAAATGATTCCCCGGTAGCCTTCACGGTATAGTCTGTCAAAATCAATTTCGTAGGTGGAATCCACGTATTCCCCCGGATAAAATTTCCGAAACATTCCCACTCCTTATTTGACCAGCCTGGAAATCTGCTTGAACACATCTGTTCCGGCCTCTTTGGTCAGTTCAAACAAAATAGCCTCGCTGGTGGTAAGTATAATGCCTTCCTGCTGCGCCCGAAGCAGTGCAATCTCCTTGTCCCTCTCCTTCCGGGAGGAAATACAGTCTGCCACAAGGATGGGCTGATAGCCGGCTTCCTTTAAGTCAATGGCTGTCTGCAGCACACATACGTGGGCTTCAATGCCGCAGAGAATCACATTCTTGCCGCGGCTTTTAAGAGCATCCTGCACCTCTGGTATCTCATAGGAGCTGAAGGTCATTTTATCCAGATATTCCTCTGTGCCCGCCGCCTGGAAAATCTCCTTGAGATTCAAGCCCAGTCCCTTGGTGTACTGGCCCGTGATGGTCATTGGAATCTCAAGAGCCCTAAGGCCCTCCAGCAGCTTTACCGAATTGGCAATGAGCTCCTCCCTGCCTGCCATGGCCGGCACAAGCCGCTCCTGATAATCAATCACCAGACAGCTGGTGTCTTCTTTTCGTATGCGCATAAAATCTCTCCTTTATTGTAAACTGATTTATCTCCTTACATGATACCTTACTTCCTCTGCCGTTGCAAGTATGAATCCATAATCGAAAAAGAGAGCCCCAAGGCTCTCCTTCTCATTTATCCAGTATCTTCTTAAGCTCATTCATAAAGGTATTCACATCTTTAAATTCCCGGTAGACGGAGGCGAACCTCACATAGGCCACCGCCTCAACGCCTTTCAGCTTATCCATGACAATCTCACCGATTACAGAGCTTGGAATCTCCTTCTCCTCACGGTTGAAAATCTCTGTCTCCACCTCATCCACCAGCTTGTTAATCCGAGTGGCGGAAATCGGACGCTTGTGGCAGGCCCGAAGCACACCGGCTTCAATCTTGGAACGGTCATATTGCTCCCGGTTATTATCCTTCTTAATCACGATAAGTGGGATGGTCTCCACCTTCTCATAGGTGGTAAAGCGCTTACTGCATTCATCACACAGTCTTCTACGGCGAATGGAACTGTTGTCATCTGCCGGTCTGGAATCAATCACCCTGGTATTATCGCTGTTGCAAAACGGACACTTCATCTTGTAATCCTCCCAAATATTTACCAACCCCAGCCCTTGGGCTTTACTACTATAAGTATATTTAATTTTACAAATATTGTCAACCTAAACCCTCCATTTCAGAGCTTTTTCTTCTCTTCTTCCTTTAATTCCACTAAAATCACATCCGGCCCAATACACTTGATATTACACCAGGGAATGATGAACTCAAATTCCCGCCCAAAAAGCCCCCACATCTTGCAAGGCCCGGGGATAATCAATGCCCGGACACAGCCGGTGCACTCGTCAATGTCCACGTCCATGACACAGCCGATGCAGCGGCAGGTGCAAATGTTAATCACTTCTTTTTCCCTCAATTCACAAAGTCGCATATGTAAATCCTCCTGGGATAAGATATGCAAAGAGGGAGAAAAGTGTTACCACCACGGGATTTGTCCTTAGCTTTTCAGAACTTTTTTACACTTCCAATTCGTACAACGCCATTGCTCTGCCATTGGGATAGTCGATAATGTCCACAATCTTAACAGGTACGCCGCTTCATACTCAGGGGCATGGGGCCAATAGTCAGAATCTGTCCATTGCAGAATAAAAGCACAGGCAATTTCGCCGTAGACGGAGCCGATGCAGAAATTCTCCGGTTGGGCATCAGGTGTAACCAGCTCCTCAGGTGTCAGCCATTCATCCGGCCAGACTCGGTATCCCTGCTCCCGTCCCCATGCAGCAACCTCTTTCATAATGGAGATTGCAATATGCATTTCATTTCATTGAATCGAATTGTGACCTTGCTCATATCCTCTTGTTTCAGTTCCATCTTAAATATCTTTCCTGTTTATAAATTCATCTTTCTTCTCACTAGTCAATATAGCATGATTATATGCTTTTTACAATGAATAAAAAATTTGCTTCTATGGGACACTGTTTTCAAAGCGAAAACTTATGTGTAAAATTCCAAAATCTATTTTGCTGAACAAAAAAATAAAAGAGGAGGTGATAAACCATGGCAAAAGCCGGTATGAAACGCCCTGACCCGAAGCAGCCTCACGGTACGGAAAGTAATCATAAGACACACATACCTAAAAATGACGTAGCTCCTGTACCTGAAATTCAGGGGAAGGCAAAATACGGAAAAGAGAAGGCAAACCCAATGTAACGAAGTTAGTGTACTGAAATGAACGTGTCAGTACACTAGCTTTTCCCTATCCATTGCTGCTTGCGTTCAATGTTTGTGCTTCCGGCAGCTCTTCTGTGACGGCAGGCTCTTCCTTTGACTCCTCCACGGCCTCTCCGGCCTTCGCAAGAGTGGAAATCCGGGAAGCAGCTGCACTCTCTGCATTTGCTTTCAAATCTGCCAGCTCTTCCTCTTTCTTCTCGGTATTTATGCCGCTTTTCTTATCCGACTTTATCTCGGACTCCAGTACTCTGGCCTGGCCTTCCATTCTGGTTGCCATACCGCCCTGCACCCTTGCCTGCTTCATGGAGGAATCCGCTGAAATCATGGCCTGCATACTGGCCTGTGACAGTCCGCCACCCTGGTTTCCTGCCTTTGATGCCCTGCCTCTGCCGCCAGGCATGTCGTCCATCCCAGACTTGTTTTGCTGCATTTCTTTCCTCTGCTCAATCTGGCGCTGCCTTAACTGCTGATTCAGATCCGTAATCTGCTGCTGAATTTCCTGCCGCTTCTTCATCTTGTCCTCAATGGTCATATTCTCATTAGAAGATAGTTCCTGCAGCTTTTTTTGTGCGTTTGCTATCTGATTCTGAATGTTCTTACTGACAGAATCCTTCTGTAGCTTCATACCGGAACGTCCTGCCTGCATATTGCCATTTGCTCCACCAATACCATTCACTGTCATATTACATTCCTCCTGATTGAAAACTTTCTTAATTTTACTTTCGGCATTTTTATTTTACAATCAAGGAGAATGATGCGGATTAGACCTTTTCTGGTGTGAACCCGGCTGTCTATGGTTCAAGCATCAATAAAATGCTGAGACAAAACACCCCCTCCCTTACGTCAATGGCTATATCCCCTGCATATTTCAGCGCAACCCTGCGTATGTTGGAAAGCCCATATCCGTGGACTCTGCCAGCCTTACTTCCCCCGGTTTTCTCCTTTGATGTCATGGGCAGCTCCCCTTGTGTATCCCACTTAAGGCTGCCTGTAAAGCTGTTTCTTACCTCTATCATATAGGCATTGTTCCTGCGGTAGGAAAGGACAGAAACGAAGGCCCCCTCAAGCTTATCTGCATATTCCAGTGCGTTCTGTAAAGCATTATTTAAAATCACACTCATATCAAAGGCATTCACATTTAAGCTTTGTGGATAATGGAAATCTGTTTCAAAGTGAATCTGTCTTCTGTCCGCTTCCATCTGCATTTCCTGCAAAATCACATCTGTCACCGGATTGCCGCTTTTCATCCTGCCTGCCGGCTTTAAAAGAGCTGCTTTCAATTCGTTGCTGTAGGCCCGGGCCTCCTTGGTCTTATTCCCTGCATAAAGTCTTTCCAGGGTAATAATGTGATTCGTCATATCGTGCTTTACGCTCACGATATTCTGATATAAATTTTCCACCTGCTCCATATGTCTTTTGGCATTTTCAATTTGCACAGATAGCAGCTCATTTTGCAGTTTTTCCTCCTGCCCTGCCTTAATGCTTTGATATAGCACAATCACTGCAACAATCGCCATCACAGCCACTGTGTAATAGAGCAGAGACAAGGTGTCATAGAAGACAGACATTTTCCTTTCTTCCATCACATAAAAGATGCGATAGCTCCATATAATCTCATACCCCACAGCTCCCATAGCAGAAGGAATCACCAGAACCAGCAGCTCCTTTTTTGACATTCTCTCATGCTTATACGCATAGCTCTTTAAGATACACCATATCCCCAGTGCTGTAAGTCCGAATCCCAGCAGAAGGTAAAATACACATACCCCCATATACAGCCCAGGGGACAGATTGGGATGAGCCGCCATAAAGTCTGTATCTGCGGCAAAATCATACAATCTGTCATATAAAATTTCCGCCATCGAAAAGGTAAATCCCCGCAGAGCGAAAAATGTTACTGAAAGAAATACTTTTTGCCCATAGTTCTCCCGGTCTATCCGGCACATCACAAGAAACGCTGCAAAAACCCCTGCCCCACAAGGCATAAAGCTGTCAAAGGGCAGGGGTGTCATGTAAAATATCAGCATAGTCAGGGAATATGATACCCCAACCAGGAACGTCCCCCTCCTATTTTCCATAAAGGGCTTTGCGAGCCTGTAAAGGCAATACCCCCCAATCAAAATCTCCACAATGGGAATCACATAGACAATTACCCTCCAATATTCATCAGTATTTATCATTTCTTCTTCCTTTTCTCTGATTATACTTAAGGTAGCATTTTACAAATTCGCTGTAATTCTGCTTTGCCATAAGTGCCTGTCCTCTCTCCAGATAAATGGTTGTGGCATCGTATTTTCGGATATAGTTAAAATTTACAAGATAAGCCCTGTGGGGGCGGTAAAAGTCCTCTCCCACCTTTTCCTGTAATTCTTTCATTTTCCCATAGTATTCTATATCCTCATGAATGGTGTGAAGAATTACCTTGCGGTTAAACACCTCCCCATAGATGATTTCCTCCGTATTCACAGTAATGTGCTTTCCGCCTGCCATAATCATAAGACTTGACGTTTCCCTCCCGGGATTTTCCGTTTTCCTGGTTTTTCTGTCCTCAAGCTCTCTTATGGCATTTCTCAAAATCTCTTCAAGCTTTTTGTCCTCAAAGGGCTTTACCAGATAATGGAATGCTCCTACGTCAAATGCCTGAAACACATATTCCTCCAGAGCGGTTACAAATATAAGAATGGTATTTTTGTTAGTCCTGCGAAATTCTCTGGCTGTTTCCATACCGTTTTTGCCTGCCATCTGGATATCCAGCAGTAAAATATCCGGGTGATGGTCCGACAAGAGCAATGTCTGACCGGAGGGGTAGAAGGCTAAGGCCGCCTTGGGATAAAGCTGCCTGATTTTTTCCGCAAGCATCTCTCTGATTTCTTTTTCATCATCACATATTGCAATCTGCACGATTTCACTTCCTTTGCATTCTGGTTCTTATGATGTTATATCGAAATATTTCCGGGGTTGGGATAAGGGTATGGTGTGAAAGGGAGGTTTTTTGTTGTGGAATATTCGGGACATCCTCTCTGGCACCGTGCCAGCCTCAGAGAGCATCCTCTCTGGCGCCGTGACAGCCTCAGAGAGCGTGCTCTCTAACTCCGTGCCATCCCCAGAAAGCATGCTTTCTGGGGATGAGGGCTTTCGCCCTATAAAACAGAAAAAGATAAGATTGCTTTGTGCAAGCACAGCAACCTTATCTTTTCCTGTTTTACACGTCTCAATGCTTTACACATTGAACCGAAACAGAATCACGTCGCCGTCTTTTACGACGTATTCTTTGCCTTCCAGGCCCACCAGGCCCTTTTCCTTGGCTGCCGCCAGGGAGCCACAGTCCAGAAGGTCCTGATAGTTCACCACCTCGGCCCGGAT
>CAPNGW010000140.1 GCA_948665105.1 uncultured Lachnospiraceae bacterium | reverse complement strand
AAGGATTTTCGGCTCGTTCACCAACGCCCGGGCAATGGCTACCCGCTGCTGCTCACCACCGGAAAGCTGGGCCGGGAAATTGTTCATGCGCTCTCCCAAGCCCACCTCCTTAAGCACCTCCTCCGGTTCCAGAGGATTTTTGCAAAGCTGGGAGGCAATCTCCACATTTTCCAGGGCCGTCAGATTGGGAATCAGGTTATAAAACTGAAACACAAAGCCGATGTCATTCCTTCGGTAGGTGGCAAGCTGCTTCTTTCGGAAGGCCGACACCTCCACCCCGTCCAGATAAATATTGCCGGTAGTCAGAGAATCCATTCCTCCTAAGATATTTAAGAGGGTGGTTTTTCCCGCCCCCGACTGGCCTACAATGACACAGATTTCTCCTTTTTCTATCTGAAAGGTGGCGTCCTTTAGGGCGTGGACATTTACGTCCCCGGAATGATAGATTTTATTCACGTTTTGAAACTCTATAAAAGCCATGGGGCACCTCCTTTAAGGGCATCGTATCTTGTCTTAATTTTAACGGATTTTCAGGTATTTGGAAAGGAAATATTGTCTAAACATTATTAATAAATTCTAAAATGAAATGACTTCTCCGTATTGCTTTTTCCGGTGCATTGTTCTAAGATAAAACTCATGAAAATCCCGGAGAAAGCGGAAGGAGTTGGCAAAAAAGTGAAGAGCCCGGAGAAAGCGGAAGGAGTTAACAGGATAGTGAAGAGCCCGGAGGAATTTACAAATAGCAGTCCCCAAAGCTCCCTTTTGGAGCGGCTTAAGGAATACAGTCACAGTGATTTTTATCCCTTTCATATGCCCGGCCACAAGCAGGCTGATCTTGACTTTCCCAATCCCTGGTCCGTGGATATCACGGAGATTGAGGGATTTGATAACCTGCACCATGCCGAGGGGATTCTTCAAGATCTTCAAAGGGAGGCGGCCCGGCTTTTTGGAGCCGAAAAAAGCTTTCTTCTGATAAATGGAAGCACCTGTGGGCTTCTTGCCGCCGTCAGTGCCTGTGTAAAGCGGGGAGGCAAGCTGCTGATGTCCAGAAATTGCCACAAGTCCGTGTATCACGGGGTGTATCTTCGGGACATTACGCCGGTGTATGCGATACCGCCTGTGACAGAGTTTGGTATCATGGGCTCCCTTCCCCCGGAAGCGGTGGAGGAGGCCCTTACGAAGGATGCGGATATTCAGGCCGTTCTTGTGGTGTCCCCCACCTACGACGGGGTGGTGTCCGACATTGAAGGAATTACAGAGGTTTGCCACCGGCACGGAGTTCCCCTTATTGTGGACGAAGCCCACGGAGCACATTTTCCCTTTTCAGAACAATTTCCGGCATCGGCGGTGAAGCTGGGAGCGGATGTGGTGGTCCAGAGTCTTCATAAGACACTGCCCGCCTTTACCCAGACTGCTCTTTTGCACCTCTGCTCCCATCGTGTGGAGGAAGGGAGACTAAAGCAGTTCTTAGGAATTTTCCAGAGCAGCTCTCCCTCCTATCTTCTGATGGCCTCCATGGAGCGATGTATGACACTCCTTCACCAGGAAGGGCCTAAGCGGTTTTTGGATTTTCACCTGCTTTTAAAGGATTTTTATAAAAAATGTCAGGGCCTGTCCCGGATTCGGCTGTTCTCCGGCCAGGGAGAAGCCCACTGCTTTGATTATGACTACTCGAAAATTCTGATTTCCGCCGCTTCCCTGGGGTTGTCCGGTCAGGATCTGTACCGGATTCTCCTTGATAAATATCATTTGCAGATGGAGATGGCCTCGGGCCATTACGTGCTGGCTCTCACCAGTCTGATGGACAGGGCGGAGGGCTTTCACCGGCTGGCGGAGGCTCTCTTCCAAATTGAGGCTGAAAGTGCTTTGGGGCGCCCTGGTGGTATCACCAAAGCCATGGAAGATGCCGATATTATTAGTAGTGAGGAGTTATATCAAATACCGCACCAGACCATGACCATCACCCGGGCCCTGGAGCTTCCCGGGAAGGTTGTCCCTCTGGAGGCTTCTGGGGGCGCCACAAGCCGGGAATTCATTTACCTGTATCCTCCCGGGATTCCCCTTCTGGCTCCGGGGGAGCAGATAGAGGACCGGCTGCTTCATACCATTTTACGGATACGGGAATCCGGACTTTCGCTGAAAGGATTATCCGATATGACAAACACGCGGATAAACATTGTAAATTCTTAAATTTTATATTATACTATATGTACTTGTACGAATTTGATGCAAGGAGGCAATCATGGGGAAAATTTTTTGTCTGATGGGCAAGAGCTCCTCCGGCAAAGATACCGTCTATAAGAAGCTGCTGGAGCTTAAGCACCTTACGCTTAACACCATCATCCCCTGTACGACCCGCCCCATCCGGGACGGCGAGACCCACGGGGTGGAATATTTTTTCTACACGGAAGAGGAATTGGACAAGCTAAAGCAAAAGGGCAAAATCATTGAGCTCCGCTGCTATGACACCGTCCACGGAGTGTGGAAATATTTTACAGCGGACGATGGGCAGATGGATTTGGCCCACAGGAGCTATCTGATTATCGGCACTCTGGAATCCTACGTCAGGATGCAGGATTATTTCGGCAGGGAGAAGCTGGTTCCTATTTACCTGCATGTGGACGACGGTCTGAGGCTTCAGCGGGCTCTGGAGCGAGAACGGAATCAAAGCCATCCAAAGTACGCGGAGATGTGCCGGCGGTTTCTGGCGGATGAGCAGGATTTTTCCCGGGAGAAGCTTGATGCTGCAGGAATTGGACGGACATTTTATAACAGGAATATCAGTGAGACCACCGCAGAAATAGCGGCGTATATACAGGAACAGTTACAATAGGGAGGGATACGATGGATATAAGAGTCAATCAACTAACCCCTACAGCTGCCACGGAGGCGGCCCCTGCCGTGGAGAAGACGGACGGCAGCTTCAAATTCACACTGGCAAGCCAGATTGAAGAGAAGGATTTACAGCAGAAGTTAAACTCCCTTATGGAGGACATTACCAGTCAGGGTAAGAAAATCGCGGAGCACATGGACGTGAAGGACATGAAGCGCTACCGGGAACTGGTAAAGGATTTTATGAATGAGGTGGTAAACCGCTCCCACAAATTTTCCAGAGAGAACTTTCTGGACCGCCGGGGACGCCACCGGGTTTACGGGATTGTGAAGCTGGTGGACAAGAATCTGGACGAGCTGGCCTCGGAGCTTGTGAAGGATGAGAAGGACCATCTCACCATCCTGGGCAAAGTAGATGAGATTCGGGGACTTTTATTGGATATCAGTACCTGATACAGGAAAGAGGTGCAATATGGCTGGTTTTTCGGATATTATCGGTCACAAACAAATTATTGAACATTTACAGAAAGCCATTGCGTATGGAAAGGTCTCACACGCCTACATCTTCAACGGACCGGAAAAATCCGGGAAAAGGATGCTGGCTGAGGCTTTCGCCATGACCCTGCAATGTGAAGGGAAGCAGGATAATCCCTGTCTTGAGTGCCATTCCTGTAAGCAGGCACAGAGCCATAATCAGCCCGATATTATCTATCTCACCCATGAGAAGCCGGCTACCATCTCCGTGGATGATATCCGCAGGCAGGTAAATAACGACATTGCTATCAAGCCTTACGCCAGCCCTTACAAGGTATATATTATCGATGAGGCGGAGAAAATGAACGTGCAGGCTCAAAATGCCCTGCTTAAGACCATTGAGGAGCCCCCTGCTTACGGAATTATTCTGCTTTTGACCACCAACGCAGATACCTTTCTGCCCACCATCCTATCCCGGTGTATCACTTTGAACCTGAAGGCGGTACCAGATGCCGAGATAAAGGCACACCTCATGAAGGCTTATCAGATTCCTGACTATCAGGCGGATGTCTGCGTCGCCTTCGCCCAGGGAAATGTGGGAAAGGCCATCCAGCTGGCGGGAAATGAGGATTTTATCGAGTTGAAAAATTCCGCTTTACAGCTACTAAAGCGGATTAAAGATATCGAACTGTATGAAATGATGGAAGCCGTCAAGCAAATCAGCCAATATAAGCTACAGATTAACGATTATTTTGATTTGTTAATGATTTGGTATCGGGATGTTCTTCTGTACAAGGCAACGGCGGATATAAACAGCCTCATTTTCAAGGATGAGGTTTATGATATAAAAAAACAGGCAAATATCAGCTCCTACTCTGGCATTGAGACCATTCTGGAAGCTCTGGAGAAAGCCAAGCTTCGGCTCAATGCCAATGTCAACTTTGACCTGGTGATGGAGCTTTTGTTACTTAATATGAAGGAGAACTAGCATTATGATAAAAGTAGTTGGCGTCCGGTTTCGGCCGGCAGGCAAAATTTATTATTTCAACCCGTCGAATTTTTCTCTGCAGACGGGCAGCCACGTGATTGTGGAAACCGCCCGGGGCGTGGAGTACGGAACGGTTATGATGGGCCCTAAAGAGGTGGATTCCGGCAAGGTGGTGCAGCCTTTAAAGCCGGTGCTTCGGGTGGCCACCAAGGAGGATGAGAAGACGGAGGCCCGGAACAAGGAGCGGGAAAAGGAAGCCTTCAAAATCTGTCTTGAGAAAATTCACAAGCACAATCTTCAGATGAAGCTGGTGGATGCGGAGTACACCTTTGACGGCAACAAGCTGCTCTTCTATTTCACTGCTGACGGACGTATTGATTTCCGGGAGCTGGTGAAGGACTTGGCGTCCGTGTTCCGCACCCGCATTGAGCTTCGCCAGATTGGCGTCCGGGATGAGACCAAGATTCTGGGGGGCATCGGCATCTGCGGACGGCCCCTGTGCTGTCACTCCTACCTGTCGGATTTCGCCCCTGTATCCATCAAGATGGCCAAGGAGCAGAACCTTTCCTTGAACCCCACCAAGATTTCCGGGGTGTGCGGACGATTGATGTGCTGTCTTAAGAATGAAGAAGACACTTATGAATATTTGAACAGCCGCCTTCCTGGAACAGGCGACTATGTCACCACCGATGACAAGCTAAAGGGAGAGGTCCACAGCGTCAATGTCCTGCGGCAGCTGGTGAAGGTTCTGGTTGAGGTGGATGATGAGAAGGAAATCCGTGAATATCACGTGGATCAGCTTCGGTTTAAGCCCAGGAAGAGAAGGGACCATCACAAGGTCTCTGCCAAAGAGATGAAGGAGCTGGCTGCTCTGGAAGATAAGGATAGGGGCGGTGAGAAGTCCAAGCTGGACGATCCCAATTAATCCCTTGTAAGAGACGGGAGGACTCCACTGTGCTGGAAAACACAATTTCCCATGATGCCACTCCAGGGGTCACGGAAGAGATTCTTATGAGAGCAAGGCTTTTGCCCAATGAACGGTTGGATGAGCTTCATCGAAACGGGTACTACATCATTCAAAACCCGGATTGGTTCTGCTTTGGCATGGACGCGGTGCTCTTATCCGGCTTCGCCGGTGTAAAGCCCAAAGAACGGGCCGTTGATCTTGGAACAGGGAACGGAATTATCCCCATTTTGCTGGAGGCAAAGACCCAGGCCGCCCATATCACAGGGCTGGAGATTCAGCCGGAAAATGTGGACATGGCCCGAAGGAGCGTGGCTCTCAACCATCTGGAGGAGAAGATAGCAATTATACAAGGAGACATTAAGGATGCTTCAAAAATATTTGGGGCATCTTCTTTTCATGTGGTTACCACAAATCCGCCATATATGACCGGAAGCCATGGCCTCACCAATGAGAATCCTGCCAAGGCGGTGGCACGGCATGAGATTCTCTGTTCTTTGGAGGACGTGGTGCGGGAATCATCAAGACTTCTGGTGCCGGGAGGGCGGTTCTATATGGTTCACAGGCCCTTTCGGCTGGCAGAGATTTTCTGCACCATGAGCCGGTATGGGATTGAGCCAAAACGTATGCAGCTGGTACACCCCTTTGTAAATAAAGAACCTAATATGGTGCTGGTGGAGGGACTCCGTGGAGGAAGGCCCCGCATTACGGTGGAGCGGCCTCTGATTGTGTATGAGAAGCCGGGGGTGTACACGGCGGAAATTTATGATATTTATGGGTATTAGGAGGTTGTTATGGCTGGAACGTTGTTTTTGTGTGCTACCCCCATCGGAAATCTGGAGGACATTACCCTTCGGGTCCTTCGGATACTGAGAGAGGTGGATTTGATTGCGGCGGAGGATACGAGAAATTCCATTAAGCTGCTGAATCATTTTAAGATTAAGACCCCCATGACCAGCTATCATGAGTATAATAAGATTGAGAAGGCCCATCAGCTGGTGGAGAAGCTTAAGGAGGGGCTGAATGTGGCATTGATAACGGATGCAGGGACCCCAGGGATTTCGGACCCCGGGGAGGATTTGGTGCGCATCTGTTATGAGAGCGGTATTGAGGTGACCTCCCTGCCGGGGGCCTCCGCCTGTGTGA
>CAPNGW010000139.1 GCA_948665105.1 uncultured Lachnospiraceae bacterium | reverse complement strand
GCAATGTACACGGCCGAGTCGGGGGGCTATTGCACCGACGGCAATAGGGAAGAGCTGAAGACGCTCATCGAAAATGGTGTGAGCTATGCCGCGGACCATGACCTGTATGTTATTATTGACTGGCATATTTTGTCGGATGGAAATCCCAACACCTATCTTGACGAAGCGAAAGCCTTCTTCGATGAGATGTCACAAAAATATGCCCACCAGAATCACGTGATTTATGAAATCTGCAATGAACCCAATGGGGGCACCAGCTGGGCGCAGATTAAGTCCTATGCCAAAGAGGTTATATCTGTCATCCGGGCCAACGATGAGGATGCTGTCATTCTTGTGGGAACCCCCAACTGGTCCCAGTATGTGGACGAAGCCGCCCAAGACCCCATCACAGAGTATGATAATCTGATGTATACCCTTCATTTTTATGCCGCGACACATAAGGATGACCTGCGGGCCAGGCTGTCCACCGCTGTGGATGCGGGACTGCCTGTTTTTGTATCGGAATATGGAATCTGTGATGCCAGCGGAAATGGAGAAATTGATAAAAATCAGGCGAACCAATGGGTAGAGCTGCTGAATCAATATAATATCAGCTACGTGGCCTGGAATCTGTCCAATAAAAATGAGAGCTCCGCGCTTCTGTCCGCTTCTTGCCACAGAGCCAGTGGCTTCACAAAAGAGGATTTAAGTGATTCCGGAAAATGGCTGTATGGGATATTGACAGGGGAACAGCCTTTTGCCGCCCCGGGGGCCGACGTTTCAGGAAAAGAGGACCGCGATACTTCCGGTAACGATAGCGGTGATATTTCCGGTGCGTCCCAAAGCATGACTGCTGCAGAAGGTGACCTGGAAGTCACAGCGGAGGAGAGGAACAGCTGGGAGGAAGAAGGGAAAAAGGTCCGGCTGTATGAGCTGACCATAAAAAACGTCTCTGAACACCAGTGTACACAGTGGGCAGTTGACCTTTCCTTCCAGGGGGATATCACATTGACGGACGGGTGGAACGGGAACTATACGGTGCAGGGCACAAGCCTGCATATCACATCGAAGGACTATAATGGCACGATACCGCCGGGGGGCTTCGTGTCGAATGTAGGATTTATTGTAGTCAATGAAGGCGGCCTGGAATGAGCTATAAACGCATGGCGCTCCATACGGAAATGCTAAATTTTTCATTTCCCCTAAAGTTCTTTGGGAACTGACCGATAAATACAGTGTAAGAACAAATATAATGAACATAATAAGGACAGGAAGGAGCGTGCAGTATGCGTATTGAAGCGTATAACCAGGTAGCCGGTTTATATAAGGCAACGAAGACCGGTAAGACTGCGGGGACCTACAGTGTCGGCGGAAAAGATGAAGTGCAGATTTCCCGGGCAGGGCGTGATTTCCAGGTAGCGAAACAGGCAGTGGCGGCGAGCCCCGATATCAGGGAGGATAAGGTGGCAAAGCTGAAGGCACAGATGGATGCAGGCGAATATCAGGTATCCACAGAGGATTTTGCAGCGAAATTAATGGCGAATTTTAATCTGTATGCATAGAGAGAGGTTTATTGCGTGGCAAGCTTAATGGAAAACCTTTTGATGGTGCTGGAAAAAGAGAACTCGGAATATGAACGTCTGGTGGAGTTGTCGACACAGAAGAGACAGATTATCATTGACGGGAATGTTCCGGGTCTTGGAGAGATAACCAACATGGAGCAGGATATCACCAGCAACATCAAAAATCTGGAAAATAAAAGAGAAGAAGTAATCAAAGATATGGCTATCGTACTTAGCAAGGATGCGAACGAGTTGACCCTTACTAATATGATAGCATTTTTAAATAATCAGCCCAAGGAGCAGGAGAAGATTCGCGCCATTCAGACGAAGCTTAAGGATACCATCGGGCGGATGGTGGAGATTAACAAGCAGAACGAAATTCTCATTCAGCAGGCACTGGAGATGGTGGAGTTTGATTTGACACTCTTTAGGAGTATGCGTCAGGCCCCCACCACGGCCAATTACGATAAAAATGCTTACAATACCGGCGAGATTCTGGGCAGCGGCGGATTTGACGCCCACCAGTAGCGGAACAGGCATTGAGGGATAAGGAGAGACAATCATGGCAAATGGATTCGGAAGCCTTTACGTGGGAGCATCCGGCTTGCAGAACAGCCAGAATGCACTGAATACAACTGCAAACAACATGGCCAATGTGGACACCAAGGGATATGTCCGCCAGCAGGTACTTTATGCAGACCGCACCTACATAAACTTTGACAAGAAGGTAAACGGCATCAGCTATCAGCAGGCGGGGCTGGGTGTTACCATCGCAGATGTGGTGCACACCCGGGATATTTTCCTGGACAAATATTACCGGACAGAGACCGGGCGGCAGGCGTTTTACGAGAAAAGCCACGAGGTGGTGAATGAGATAGAGGATTACTTTCAGGAGCTGGAAGGAATCACCTACCAGGATACCTTAAAGGACTTTTCTGTGGCATTCCAGGAACTGGCCAAACAGCCGGATTCCTCGGTAAACCAGAATCTGGTGGTGCAGAAGGCCACCGTGTTTCTGGAGCGCTCCCAGGCCATCTATGAGCAGACCAAGCGGTATCAGAAGAATATGAATCTTCAGATTACGGACATGGTGGACCGCATCAATGAGCTGGGCAAGACCATTCTGGAGCTGAACAAGCAGATACTGGATATTGAGGCCGGCAAGGTGGAGACAGCAATGTCCTTACGTGACCTTCGGGACAATGCCCTGGATGAGCTGAGCTCCCTGGTGAAAATCGATTACACCGAGAACGCGGAGGGCGTGGTGAAGGTCAAAATCGAAAATACCATTTTCGTGGACGAGATTCGAGTCAACCAGATGGGTCTGAGACAGGATAAGATTACGGACTTTATGACCCCTTACTGGCCCCATATGTCTGACGAGAGCCGGGATAAAATTTACGAAGTGTTTGATTTTTCCAGCGGTGTCAAGAGTGAAAATGATACGGATTTGGGTAAACTGAAAGCATTGGTGCTGGCAAGAGGCGACCACTTCGCCAACTATTTGGACTTAAAAGGACTCACCAGCTACGAATACAATCTGGGTCTGGGGCAGTCCATGGTGATGAACACCCAGGCGGAGCTGGATCAGCTGGTGCACAGCATTGTCACCAGCATCAACGAGATTCTCTGCCCGGAGAAGACCGTAAGCTTCACTGACGAGAACGGCAAAAAATACGAAAATGTGCGTGTATGGGATGAGGAGCGAGGCTCCGCCGGCAAGGACGGAGTCAAGCCGGGCCATGAGCTTATTACCCGCCGGGGTATGGAGCGCTACACCCAGGTCCGGGCCGATGACGGCACCATCTATTACGTCTATAATGAAGAGAATGAAAATGACCCCACCAGTCTGTATTCCATGACGAATCTTGAAATCAACCCCATACTGGTGGATGAGGAGTCGTATCTGCCCCACATCCGGCCCAACGGGGAGATAGATTTCCCCATGGCCAGGGAGCTGGCGGCGGTGTGGTCCAAGGAAATATTGAAGCTGAATCCCAATGACAGGGACACCTGCTCCTTCACGGACTATTACCAGCGCATGATGGATGACATGGCTACCACCGGCTCGGTGTACGGCAGTCTGGCGCTTACCCTGGATGGAAGCGTGACCTCCATTGAGAACCAGCGGCAGCAGGTGGTGGGAGTATCCTCCGACGAGGAGCTCACCAACATGATTAAATATCAGAATGCCTACAATGCGGCCAGCCGCTATATCAACGTGATTTCAGAAATGATAGAGCATATTATTATGCAGCTAGGAGCATAAGGAGGGATAAGCTATGCCATCAACCTTTTTTGGATTACACATCGCATCGTCGGGCCTGGGCGCATTTCAGGCGGCGGTGAATACCACAGCCAACAACATATCCAATGTTAAGACCGTAGGCTACAGCCGGCAGCAGGCTATCTTTCAGGCTGCAGAGGCTCTCCGGGTCAATCAGAGGTATGGAACTGCAGGCTCCGGTGTGGACGTGACAGCCATTAAGCAGGTGCGTGACTTCTATTATGATGTAAAATACTGGAACAGCAATTCCGATTTGATGATGTACGATGCACGGTTGTACTATTCCCAGCAGATTGAGGATTATCTGATTGACGACGATTCCACCAAGGGATTTTCCAAAATCCTGGACGAGATGTTCAATGCGCTGGATACCTTAAAGACCGCCGCCGGAGACAAGGACCGCCGGCAGCAGTTTATCAGTAAGGCCCAGAATCTGGTGACATATTTCCAGGGAGTCAGCAACGGATTTTCCAAGATTCAGCAGGCCTGCAACCAGGAAATCAGCACCCAGGTGTCCACCATCAATTCCATCGGCGCCAAGATTGCCACCCTGAACAAGCAGATTAACATCATTGAGCTGCAGGGCGGATACGCCAACGAGCTTCGGGACCAGCGTGCAGTGCTGGTGGACGAGCTGTCCTCCATGGTTTCCGTGGAGTGCATCGAGCTTCCGGTGACCAATACCAACTACCCCGACGTGTACCTGGGGGGAACGGACTACACTGTTAAAATCAACGGACAGACCCTGGTCAGCAGCGACAGATACAATGAGCTGAAATGTGTAGCCCGGGAATACAAGGTGAATCAGTCCGACAACGAGGGACTGTATGATGTCTATTGGGTGGATACGGACATTCCTCTGGCCACCACCACAGGGACGGCCAGCGGCTCCTTAAAGGGGCTCTTTGAAATGCGGGATGGCAACAACAAGATGAACTTTCATGCCAAGGTGGAAAGCGCCTACCGCACCGCGAATGGCGGCACGGAGCTGAAGCTTACCGGAGCCAGCATCACAGATATCAAGATGATGACCATGAACAACGAGGGTGTGATTATGGTCAACAACAAGGCGTATAATTATACCGGATTTTCCTATGATGCAGCCACCAAAACCTACATCTTCCAGCTGGAGGATACCATTCCCATCATGGAGCAGAATGAGCTGGTGGGCAAGGATGCGGATATCGGAACCTCCATTGACGCCATGGGAATTCCCTACTATATGTCTCAGCTAAATACCTTCCTGCGGGCTTTCTGCGAGGAGTTCAACAACATGCAAAAAAGCGGACTTGACGCTTACGGCAACGAGGCAGGGGCCTTCTTTGTGGCTGTGAATCCCACGGATAAATCGGAGCTTACCTTCGGAAACTATGATAAGGACGGGAGCATGTCAACGGCCTGGGACAGCTATTACCGCTTGACGGCGGACAATTTCAATGTGGCATTCGCCCTCACCAGGGACCCTCTGCTGATGGCAACCGTGTACAAGGAAGGATACAATCCCGACGACAAGGACAAGAACAACCTGATTGAGGACATGATGAAGCTAAAGAGCGACATTCCGCTGTTTCGGGGCGGTGGGGCCAATGAATTCCTGCAATGCCTTATCTCCGACAACTCGGTGGACACGGAAAAGGCAACACTTTTCTTTAAGAAATATGAGAACCTCACCAATACCATTAATACCAGAAGAATGTCCATATCCGGCGTAGACGAGGACGAGGAAGCCATGGACATGCTGAAATTTCAGAATGCATACAATCTGGCGGCCAGAATGGTGCAGACCATGTCGGAGATGTACAACCGTCTGATTCTGGAGACCGGCGTATAAAGCCCGCTAAGGAGGTAAATAAAATGCGTGTTACCAACAATATGATTAACAGGACCAGCATGACCAACATGAATAACAACAAGGTCACGGTGGACGCCTTAAATACCCAGATGACCACCCAGAAGAAGATTAACCGTCCTTCCGAGGACCCGGTCATTGCCATCCGGGCGTTGCGCCTTCGGAGCAATCTGAACGAAATCAACCAGTATTATGAGAAAAACATTCCTGATGCGGAATCCTGGCTGGAGCTGACGGAGACGGCCCTTAACAATATGAAGAAGATCGTGACAAAGGTATATGACCAGTGCGTCTATGGGGCCAATGACGTTCTGGAGCCGGAGGATCGGGATGCCATTTTGCAGAACCTGCAGGCTTTGAGGGTGCAGGTTTACAAGGAAGGCAACGCGGACAGCGCCGGAAGGACGATTTTCACCGGATACAAGACATCCTCCCAGCTGACCTTCGATACTGATGAGAAGGATACAAAATATGAACTGACGGAAAAATTAAGCTACGAAGGCATCGAAGAGAAGAATTATTACAGCAATCAGGTGACGGTGCCCACCGACGAGGCAGGTGTGATGGTGGGCGTTCCTGTGGATAAGCTTCCCCAGGAGAATACGCATTTCCGTCTGCGGCTGTCCTACAATAAGATAGACAGCGACACCGGCATTGAGCTGAAGGGGCCGGGTGGAGCCCCCTTGACCTACAAGGATGAAAACGGAGTGGAGCAAACGGTAAATGTTACCACCAAATCCTACGAAGACTGGGCCATGGGCGACCCTGCCGCCAATCCCC
>CAPNGW010000138.1 GCA_948665105.1 uncultured Lachnospiraceae bacterium | reverse complement strand
AAAATCCCATCCACAAGGGTAAGGAGATGGAGAGCATTCATGCGTTTGTCGTGGTATTGCGCTTAAAATCATTGACAATTCCTGGCACTTTATTATATGATAATAGAGTTTGCGGGATTTTACTTATCAGGAGGTCATTCGCTTGGCAGATTTAAGAAAAGAGATAGAGAAAAGAAGAACATTTGCAATCATATCCCACCCGGATGCGGGAAAAACCACATTGACGGAAAAGTTTCTGCTCTACGGAGGAGCCATCAATCTGGCTGGCTCTGTCAAGGGCAAGGCCACGGCCCGCCATGCGGTCAGCGACTGGATGGAGATTGAGAAGGAGAGGGGTATCTCAGTTACCTCCTCTGTTTTACAGTTTAATTATGAGGGCTATTGCATCAATATACTGGACACTCCGGGCCACCAGGACTTCTCCGAGGACACCTACCGGACCTTGATGGCGGCGGATTCGGCGGTGATGGTCATTGACGGCTCCAAAGGTGTGGAGGCCCAGACAAGAAAGCTGTTTAAGGTCTGCGTCATGCGCCACATTCCCATTTTTACCTTTATTAATAAAATGGACCGGGACGCCAACGACACCTTCGAGCTATTGGACGAGATTGAAAAGGAGCTGGGGATTGCCACCTGTCCCATCAACTGGCCCATTGGCTCCGGTAAAGGGTTTAAAGGCGTGTATGACCGGAACACCCGAAAAGTCAAGACCTTTTCCGACACTCTAAAGGGCACAAAGGAGGGGGTGGAGAAGGACATCGATATTGATGCTGCGGAGCTGGCATCGGAAATCGGTGAGGATGCGAAAAACCAGCTTCTGGAGGAAATCGAGCTTCTGGATGGCGCCAGCGCGGAATTTGATTTGGAGCTGGTGTCAAAGGGAGAATTGTCCCCGGTATTTTTCGGCTCGGCCCTTACCAATTTCGGTGTGGATACATTTTTGCAGCACTTTCTTGAAATGACAAGCTCTCCCTTGCCCAGAAATTCCGACCAGGGCGTTATCGACCCCTTCCGTCAGGAATTTTCCGCCTTCGTCTTTAAGATTCAGGCAAATATGAATAAGGCTCATCGGGACCGTATCGCCTTTATGCGCATCTGCTCCGGCAAATTTGACGCCGGAATGGAAGTGACCCATATTCAGGGAGGCAGGAAGCTGCGCCTGTCCCAGCCCCAGCAGATGATGGCCCAGGAGCGCAAAATTATTGAGGAGGCCTTTGCGGGTGATATCATAGGCGTCTTCGACCCGGGAATCTTTTCCATAGGGGACACCATCACCACATCGGCGGACAAATTTTCCTTTGAGGGGATTCCCACCTTCGCGCCGGAGCATTTTGCAAGGGTGCGCCAGATGGACACTATGAAGCGGAAGCAGTTTGTGAAGGGCATCACCCAGATTGCCCAGGAGGGCGCCATCCAGATTTTTCAGGAGCACAACACCGGTATGGAAGAAATCATCGTGGGCGTGGTGGGAGTTTTGCAATTCGACGTGCTGAAATACCGTCTGGAAAATGAATATAATGTGGACATACGGCTGGAAAATCTCCCTTACGAGCATATTCGCTGGATTGAGAATAAGGAGCTTGACATGGACAAACTGACAGGCACCTCCGATATGAAGAAGATTCGTGATTTGAAAGGCAATCCGTTGCTGCTTTTTGTAAACAGCTGGAGTGTGGGCATGACCCTGGACCGAAATCCCGGACTTGTGTTGTCGGAATTTGGAAAAAATTAAATTTTAACGAAACTTATGTGGAAGAGGCAGGAAGTATTTGCTATAATAGTTTATAAGTTTTGAATTACAGAGCTTCTGTGAAAGAAGAGGGAAAGGGATTATATGGATACGTTCAATGTGTTTTCTGTGTTTTCTTTGCTGGGCGGCCTGGCATTCTTTTTGTATGGAATGAATGTCATGTCCCAGGGGTTGGAAAAAATGGCTGGAGGAAAGCTGGAGCGGGCTTTGAAGAAGGTTACCAAGAGTACCTTCAAGAGCCTTCTCTTCGGTGCGGTGGTTACCATCGCCATTCAGTCCTCCTCCGCAATGACTGTCATGCTGGTGGGGTTTGTAAACTCCAAGATTATGGAGCTGGGACAGACCATTGGAATCATCATGGGCTCCAATGTGGGAACCACCCTTACCGCCTGGATTTTAAGCTTGGCGGGAGTGGAGAGTGACAGTATCTTTCTTCAGCTTTTAAAGCCATCCAATTTCTCTCCGGTGGTGGCCTTTATCGGCATTGTGCTGATTATGGTTGCCAAAAGCCAGCGAAAAAAGGATGTGGGAAACGTGTTTCTGGGCTTTGCCATTCTCATGTTTGGCATGAGCCTTATGAGCGACGCCATGAGCCCCCTTGCAAATATGCCTGAGTTTGCCGATATCCTGGTGGCCTTTCGCAATCCCCTGCTGGGCCTGTTGGCCGGAGCCGTTATCACCGGTGTCATCCAAAGCTCTGCGGCCTCTGTGGGTATCCTGCAGGCCCTGTCCTTAACCGGAGGCATCACTTACGGCATGGCTATTCCCATTATTATCGGACAGAATATCGGTACCTGTGTCACAGCCCTTCTTTCCAGCATCGGTGTCAATAAGAACGCCAAGCGTGTGGCTGTGGTGCATGTGTATTTTAATACCATCGGAGCCATTGTTTTTCTGGGGCTGTTTTATCTGCTCCACTGGATTGTGAACTTTTCTTTTGTGGAGGAAGCCATTGCACCGGTGGCCATTGCCGGTGTCCACAGTATTTTTAATCTTGCCACCACCCTGATGCTGCTTCCCTTTACACGGCAGCTGGAATGGCTGGCCAGAAAGACTGTCAAGGACGAGCAGGAGGAGATTACCTACGCATTCTTAGATGAGCGTCTCCTTTTAACTCCTTCGGTGGCGGTTGCGGAGTGTAAGGAAAATGCCGTTACCATGGCCCGACTGGTGCAGGATACCGTCTTTATGGGTATGCATCTGACGGAAGAATACAGCGGAAAGGCCGCAAAGCTCATACGGGAAAATGAAGACAAAATTGACCAGTATGAGGACAGTCTGGGCAATTACCTGATGAAGCTGACCGGACGGGAATTGTCAAAGTCCGACAGCCGCGAGGTTTCCAAGATTCTTCATGCCATCAACGACTTTGAGCGTATCGGTGACCATGCCTCCAACCTGGTGAAGATTACCGGGGACATGAAGGAGAGGAAGCTGGAATTGAGCAAAAAGGCCAAAAAGGAGCTTGCCGTATTGCGGCAGGCGCTGACGGAGGTTGTCAGCATGTCCGTGACGGCTTACCTCACCGACGACCAGGAGCTGGCCTGGGATGTGGAGCCCCTGGAAGAAGTTATCGATTACCTCTGCGACCAGCTGAAGGACAAGCACATTAAGCGTCTGCACCAGGGCCAGTGTACGCCGGAGGTGAGCATGATTTATCAGGAAATTCTCAACAATTTCGAGCGTATCAGTGACCACTGCTCCAACATAGCAATCTGCCTGATTCAGGAGCAGGAGAACGATTACGACCCCCATCGGTTTATGTCCGATTTGTCCTCGGAGGAGAAGGAACGGTTCCAGGGACAGTATAAGATGTATAAGAAGAAGTATAAGATATAAAGAGAATCATAGAAATCCCCGCTCAAAGGCGTCTGAAACTCTATTGCAGACATCCCTGAGCGGGGATTTTTCGATGGAGAGCTCCTGCCCTCACAATTTGCCGCAGAACAGCAGAATTACCGGACAAACAATCCCTTACATGCTTTCATCATCCAGCATTCGGTACCCAACTCCAACCTCCGTAAATATGTACACCGGTTCCGCCGGATTCATTTCCAGCTTTCTGCGAATATTTGCCATATTTACCCGAAGAATCTTGTTATCCGACTCCGCATAGGGCCCCCATACATTGTTCATTATGGTGGAATAGGTCATGACCTTTCCCGAATTCTGCGCCAGATAGGCCACAATCTTGTACTCGATGGGCGTTAAATGAATGGCTTGCCCGTCAAGTGTGATTTTCCGCTTCAGGAAGTCTATTTCCAACTCTTTCGCCCGGTAAGGCTTTTTATATAATTCCGAATCATTGTTCAGCCTGTTGCTGTGTCTTAAGGAGGTACGGATTCTTGCCAGAAGCTCCGGCACACCGAAGGGCTTTGTAAGGTAATCGTCGGCGCCCAAATCCAGCGCGTGAACCTTCTCATCCTCCTGGGTGCGGGCGGACACCACGATGATGGGGATGCTGGACCAGGTGCGGATTGCCTCAATGATTTTGCTGCCATCCATATCAGGCAGTCCCAAATCCAGAAGGACGATATCGGGGCATAATGAGGTGACGAGAGAAAGTGCCTCAGTTCCCGTTGCTGCTGCTGTGACCTTGTAGTTGTGTGCTGTCAGGGATTTGACAATGAAGTCCAGAATATTTTTCTCATCTTCAATTACCAGAACGTTAAATTTGTGGTTCATGTAATTCCTCCTTTGGTAAAGTAAAATAAAATTCGGCCCCGGAAGTATGATTACGTGCTGCAATCGTTCCTTTGTGTGCCGTAATAATCGTTTTACAGATGGACAGACCAATGCCCATGCCTTTGTAGCCGTCCACTGTGGGCAGATTCCCGCCAGTGCCGTCAAAAATGGTGGCAAGCCTCTCCTCAGGAATCCCGATGCCGTAGTCAATGACCCGAAAAGTCACATCCGTCTCTCCCGATTCCACCACGAACAGCAAAGGCTCCCGGCTTTGGGCATGGGCCAGTGCGTTTTCCAGAAGATTCAAAAGCACCTGTTCAATCAACATGGCATCCATGGGAATCATCAAAAATTCATTGGGAGTGACTACGGAAACCTCCGCGTTGGGATGGCGTTTCTTCAGCTTGGTCATAACCTCGGAAACCACTTCATCCACAACCTCAGGAGATGTCTTCAACGAATGGCTGTCATTCTGAATTTTGGTGATGGACAAAAGGTTTTCCACCATTTCCAGAAGCCAGTGGGCGTCATCATTGATATTTTTTATAAGCTCCCTTTTACTTTCCTCTGGGTAGAAATCCCCATTGTTCAAATAGGCGGAGGAAGAGCCAATGATGCCGGTTAAGGGTGTGCGCAAATCGTGGGACACTGCCCGTAAGAGATTGGCGCGGGTTTTTTCCCTCTCCGCCTCCAGAAGCTGGAGCTCCTGCTCTGCCAGCTTGACATGCTGCCGTCTTAAATGGATGACGGAGGTGGTGGCAACCATGGAGATGAGGGTCATGGCCACAAAAGTAACCGGGTAACCGGACAATCGGAAATTCAACTTCAGGAACGGATAGGTAAACAGAAAATTAATGCACGCCACAGCAAACACCGTGGCAGCCAGACCGTAGAGATATCCGCCTGTCCTTCTGGCAATCAGTAAAAGTGCCAGAATATAAATAAGCGCAATGTTGGCAGAGCTGCTATGCTCATAGTGGAAAAAAAATGCAGCCAGCAGGGTAGCCAATGCCATAATTATGGCGGAATAGAGCAGACGGTGCTTCAAAATGAACTGATATATGTACCTTAAGTGCCTCATGACGTGCAATTCCCTCCGAGGTAAAAATTTTGCCTGAATCTTAACTAAATGTATCATTGAATGTTGGGAAGTACAAGCGATTAAATAAAAAATTAGCATTATTTTAGCATAAAATGTGTTAGAATAAAACAAAGTAAAATGTAACAAAGTTACAGAAAACTGTGGTATAATTAGTTATACTGTAGGAAACTTGGAAAGCAACAAGTAGAAAAAGAATGTGGAGGAAACAAACTATGGCAGTATTAAAAATAACAAGTGAAAATTTTGAGCAGGAAGTATTAAAAAGTGAAAAGCCGGTGGTTTTGGATTTCTGGGCTACCTGGTGCGGTCCGTGTCAGATGCAGGGCCCTATTTTTGACGAAGCGGCGGAAAAATTATCTGATAAGGCAGTATTTGGCAAGGTAAATGTGGATGAACAGCAGGCTCTGGCCCAGCAGTATGGCGTTATGAGTATTCCCACTCTGGTGCTGGTGAAGAACGGCCAGGTGGCAAAGAAGGAAGTGGGCGTTCATTCTGCGGACCAGATTCAGCAGATGATTTCCTGATTTTTCTTGACGGAAGCAGAAAAAGCTTTTATAATGGGGACAGTTGCAGTTTGCAGCTGTCCTTTTTCCTGTTCTTAGGAAAGTTCTTTGAACTTCCCTATAGAACAGAAAACCCTCCGGGAGGATGCGCTCTACACTCCGTTTCGGTCGTTGCTAAACAAGCGCCACCGGCGCTTAGCAACTCGCGGAGATGAAATTAATTGCTTCGCAATACCGCTCGGGCGCGGAGAATCTCGCAAGCGAGATTCTTTGTTCTTTTTTTCACAAAGCAGGAGTTGCTCTGAAACGGGCGAATCTACCACATATAGTGATTCAGTGTTACTGTTCACACAGGACTTTGCATTCACTGCAAAGTCCGTAAGAAAGTGATTCAGGAGTGAGCAAATCCCATTCGCGAAGCG
>CAPNGW010000137.1 GCA_948665105.1 uncultured Lachnospiraceae bacterium | reverse complement strand
CGCAATCTGAAAAAATTGTCAGCAAGCTGCCATTTTTTCATCTTACGTCTGCGCACTGCTCATTGCTTTCGTGAACATTATACCTTAAAACATCTCTGCTGTCTAACCCAAATTCTTGCGGATTTTGCTGTAGACATAGAGCAAGGGTGTCGCTCCATCGTCTGTTTAAACGATGCTGCAACACCCCTTCACTTCCTCTATGGCCCCGGCAGATGACAATCCAAGCCCTTCATATGCTTATTCCTCCTGCAAGGCCGACATCAGCGCAGGTATAAACTGTTTCTTCCTGGATACCACACCCTTAAGGGCAAGGCTGTCTCCCTCCTCAGTCTGGTGAATGTGGAAGGCCCTCTCCGCATACTGTCTGGCATTGGTCCCCAGGTATATAAGCTCTGTGCTCTCCTCCAGAATATTGGTAAGCATCACGTAAACCATGTGCAGCTTCCGTTCCTTCAATACTGTTTCCAGATAAGGCAGAAGCTTCTCCTTCACCTCTTCCAGCTCCTCCCGGCTCATGGCGCTGATTTGGCCTACCCCGAAATCTCCCTCGGACACAAAGAAGGTCTTGAAATCCTGATAGAAAATCTCTTCCGGGGACTTGCTCTTGAAATCACTGCCTGCCTGGAACATGTTCCTGGCCAGCTCTTCAATCTGAATCCCGGCAATCTGCGCCAAATCCTCCGCTGCTGCCCGGTCAATGGCGGTGCAGGTGGGTGAGCGGAACATCAGGGTATCGGAGACGATGGCGGAGCACAGAAGTCCTGCAATCTTTTTGGGAATCTCAATCTCCTTCTCCCGATACATCTGATAGATGATGGTGGAGGTACAGCCCAGGGGCTGGTTTCGGAAAAATACCGGAGACATGGTCTCAAGACTACCCAGCCTATGGTGGTCAATGATTTCCAGAATCTCCGCACCACCGATGCCGTCCACAGCCTGGGACTTCTCATTGTGGTCCACCAATATCACCTGTTTCTTCTTCATGTTTAACAAGTTCCGTCTGGAAATCATACCCACATATTTTCCATCCTGATCAAGTATCGGGAAATCCCGGTGTCTCTCCTTGGACATGATTTCCTTCACATCCTCCATATATTCCTCTGAGTCGAAGGTCACCAGATTTTCCCTGCGCATGAAATACTTGATGGGAATACTCTGGTTAATCAGACGGGCCACCGTAAAGGTATCATAGGGGGTGGTCATAAGAATACAGCCCCGCTCTCTGGCCATCTTCCGGATGGTCTGGGAAACCTTTGCCCCGTAGCAGACAATAATACAGCTGGCATTGAGCTCCAGGGCACACAGCTGCACCTCATAACGGTTGCCCAGGATTACCAGGTCGTCGTCTTCAATGTATTCCTCCAGCATCTCCGGGCTGGAGGTAGCCACTGCCACCTTGCCCTTTGTAAAATAGGCATGATCGTTACCCTCCAGCAGGGTGGCATTCAAGGTCTCAATGATATTCTTGTACTGGGTTCTGGCCCGGGCCAGAATCTCACTGTCATACACGTCCATGTAGGAGGTGGCGATGTCGCCGGTGATAATCAGTCCCTCCAGGGCTCCTTCCGGACTTGTCACCGGAAGCGTTACCACGTTCTCCGCCTTCATCAGCTCCCATGCGGTTTTCATGGAGATATGACTGTCCACTCCGGCAGTCCTTCGTATCTCAATGTCCTTGACCTGTGCCCCCACATCAGGCACATACCCGGGCGGAGTCACCTTAAAATGCTCCAGTACATATTTCGTCTCCTCATTCAGTTCCCCGGCCCGCTTGCTCTCATACCTGGCATCCCCAATCTTATTCTTCAAGTCCGTATATGCAATGGCTGCACATATGGAATCCGTATCGGGATTTTTATGTCCTATAATCCAAACTTTCTTCTTATCCTTCAATTTATCATGTCCCCTTTTATCAATTTCTGCACCGTACTATCCAGGCGCTCTCTCTTTATGATTACATCAGATTCAGTATTCCCATTTCATACAGAAACAATCCTGCCATAGCCAAAAGATTCAGTACCCCCAGCACAATGGCGGCTTTCAAATAACCTGTTACTGACTTACTTCTCTTCTCCCCCTGATCTGCGGCATCCAGCTTTGCCTCCAGCTCTTCAATGAGGGTCTGCATATTCCGATAGCTCTTGACATTCTCCGTATGCACCTTTTCCGACAGCTCCGCCTTAACCGTATCCTGCTTCTCCAACAGCTCTGTCTTAATGCCCAAAATCTGCTCTCCCAGATTGTCCCCCAGCTTCCGGGGCAGCTCATGGTTTAAATTATCCAGCTTGTCCCTCTGGGCGGAGATTCCATTTGCCAGCATCTCTGTTCCGTTGTCGAACTGCACGGACACCTGGGCAATCTTGGCATCATTAGCCATGGACAAGCTCTCTATCTGCTGTTCTATGTTCCTGGAGAGCTGTCCTATCTGTCCTTCCAGCTTACGGGAAATCAAGGTGACGCACTCCTCCACCTCCTTGGTGATGCGGTCCGCCTCCTGCTTCCTCTGCTCCAGCACATGCTGCAGCTTCCGTGCTTTCTCCTCCCGCTCATTCACAACCTGAGACAGCTCCTGCATACGATTCTCTCTGAAATCCAGCATCTGCTGCAGCTCCATGGCCTTCTCCTTGAATTCGTCAATCTGCTTCATCAAAATGTCTTCTTTATTCACGCTGATAAAAATCCTTTCTCTCTTGTCCGATTTGCTTTTACCGGTTCGAAAAAAATCCTGCAATTTTTCAAACATATCTGCCATATGCTTCTCCTCGCCGGTAATTGTCTTTTCCGGCCTGCCATATCTTAAAAACCCTGTAATTATAAAAACTATTCTATCATTTTATCCCGTGTTTTTCAACCATAATAAACCTGATTTATTCTATCGGGAAGTTCAAAGAACTTTCCTATAGAATAAAAAAGGATGCGAACCCCTCAGATTAGACTCTGATTGATTCGCATCCTGTATATTTTTATCACTTATAAAGCAGATGATTCATTATATGAAGTCAGCATACCGGGCACTTCCCTGTACATTGTATGCTCCGGCGGCCGTGTAACCATTGGAGGCATTTGCCTGGGTAGTCATATAAAAATCTACCAATGAAGCATTGGTGGCAACAGAAGAACCATAGTCTTTGAAGAAGTTCTGCACCTGGGACATGTCTGATTTCTTAAATGTGTCCTCGTCTATCGTCATTCTGCCTTTGTTATCTACACTGATTCCAAACTGCTTCAGCATATCTGCATTGTCCGCTGTTTTTTTCCTAATCTGGGACAAATTGGCTAATACGCCGGAATTTGTACTGGACTCAGCCTTATCAAGCATACCGTTGTAATTTTTGACAAAGCTCTTTGCCGTTGCAAAAATTTTGCTGATATCGTATTCGGCTTTACCATCCTTGCCCGTTATCTTTTTAAACAATTCATCGGATGCCAGCGCGTTACCGTCCGCCTTGAGGGAAGCTGCACTGGAGCCTGTCGTATTGTTGGTCCCCTCTGTGTCTGTACCCTCTGTGCTATCCGTGCCATCCGTAGTGTTTGAACTGCTTCCGCTGTTTGCAAACTCAACACGTGACGAAATCTTTGAGCCATAGCTCATAATATCTTCAGCAGAAAACAACTCCTGTACTTTAGAGGCATCTACCTCCTTCAGCTTTTTATCATTCAGTTGAAGGGTTCCATCTGCGTTCACCGTAATGCCAAGCTCCGAAAGCTTATTGGAATTGGCAGAGGTATTGCTCATCATATTTGCCACATATGCTGTTTTGCTTTCCAGTGTGGAGCGTTTTGCTGAACTCACAACGTCATTATAGTCCGACACATACTTCTTCATAGCGGAGACTACCTTGTCGGATACGCTCTGTCCATCTCCCGTGTCTGTATAAGTTTTGTCATTCTGCAATGCTGATACAGAACTCTTCAGGCTTGCAAGCCCTGCTGTCAGATTTGCATTGGCTTCCTTGGCCTGTTTGGAAATCTTCGGATTCTTCCGCTCTTCCAAAATTTTATCGAGAACATTGTTTGAACTGCTTTTCTTACTGGAAGCTGTTGTATCTGAGTTCTTCCCCATGCTATAATAAGACTTTAAAAGCTTGCCATAGCTTCCATTCTTAATGCTGGCATAATCTGAGAGGAAATTCTGGTTTCCCGCTCCGCCGCTGGATGAAATACCCTGAAATAACTGTGAATAACCTTGACTCATACATTCTCACTCCTTTGAATAAACTATGAACTTCCATATTCTTCTGTTTGATATATCGGATATATCACTGCTAAACTTTAGTTATAATTATTGTAACACGCATATTTCAGAATTTCAATAACTCTGTTAGCTCTTTTTGTTTTCTCAACCTAAATTTGCAATTCCCCCGTTACTGGTTACGCACATTTATGAAACATCAAATCTCCGTCTCCAACTCACTTTTTACACCACTTTGCAGCAAAATCTTAAGCACCGCATAGGCATCTCCGCCAGAAATTATATGCCGGTCACGGAAATTTGCCGGAACATATCTTAAGTAATCCTCTGTAAAATCCAGAATCCCACGCTGAATCTGTTGTACTTTTTCCATGGGAATATCCGGGTCTTTAAAATGCAGACGGTAACCTTCCGGCGCCGCTTCATCCGTCTCAAATCCGGTAAAGCTCCCCTGCTGGGAGGAAAGCAGCATTTCAATTAACAGGTTATGGTCTAAAGCCGGATTATGGAATTTCCAGAAATCCCGATTGTGCTCTTGGGAATACAGATAACTTGTCAAACTGCCTGTGTATAAAAATTGTTCCGAGGCGTTGGGTTCCGCATTGTGCCAGGTATTGGTTCCTGCAATAACACCGTTGACCCGGCAATTCAGATTCCAGATATGGTTTACGATATGAGCAAGAGTAATTGCACCGCTCCCGGCCCATCCCACATCTACGACCAGAACTTTTTTGCAGCCACATAAAACCTTTTTGTAATATTTTTTCCCGGCGGACAAGCAATCTGCATAGTGCAATAGCACCTTCTCCCAATGGGACAGCAGATATTCTTTTATAACAGGAGCATTTTTATCCGTTAAATACGTATCATTTGAAAACCAGGCAGACATTACAGGAAGCATGTCCGTAAGACCCATGGCGGCGAAAATATTGCTTAAAGGAATCTGCTTATTTACTTTATGGTCAATAAACCGGCGCAAATAATCGTATTTAAAGTATTTTGCAGCCATCTTTGTAGCCACGGTTCTGGACCAGTACACGTATTCATTTGGAAAAGGATTACCGCCCTTGTCCGGTGCAAAAAGCCTGTTGTACACCTGACACAGAATATCTCCGTCCCGGGACAAAAATAAAATCTTATCCACCTTCTGCTCTGCCGCCTGTTTATGAATAAACTGACAATAACCCAGCACGAAAAGTCCCCCATAGAGATAGCCCAGCTCATAATCGTTTCCATATACCTTAAGGCCGTTATGTATGCGGGCGTTGACAATTCCCCGGTACAACGATCCGATGATGGCGGACATATCCTCTGCCCGGTATGGCATACCTGAGGCGTTCACATTTTTATAGATGTAATGCCTCCATCCGCTCTCCTTTGCACGTATCCCGTCAGAAATGGGATTGTCTCCGATATGTACAAAAACGAGAGGTTCTTTGGCAGTCAAATTTCGCTCTGCCCGGATTTTTGCTTCCACGACTCCAAACAGGGAGCCCTCCGATTTGGACGCGCCTGCTTCACAGGACACATATACTTCATGGATTCCCTGAAAACCACATTTTATAAGTAGTTGCTTCAACACGTGGGAGGGAAGGTACATGTCCGAAACACAGATAATTTTTTTGCCGGTTCCTTCCAGTTCCCGGTTAAACGTTTGAAATACCTCCCGCATGTAGGGATTTCCGAAGCAAAATTCCAACTCGGTTTCTATCTCCGCGTTCATACCTGCGGCTTTGGGGACTCCTGCCTGATACTCCAGTTCCTGATAAATTTGCTCTAAAGTGACCTCGTAGGAATTTGTTTTCCCGTATGCTTTTTTTCGCACACTCCATTCCATGATTTTGCGGATGTTCTCAAAATCCATATAGCCTAATTTCTGTCCCACCACAAAAAATAAGTCAGTAGGGGTTGCAAAGGGACGAAAAATCAGGGTGTCGAATATATCAAAGGAGATAATGTCCGCCTGAAGTATTTTTTTGGCAAGCTGCTTGGGCGATTCTTTAAGCGACAACGCAGATTCCGAGGTGTTTGCAGGAATCCTCTTTTGTTTGTCGGGAAACTCTACTTCGTCCTTCCATTTGCGAAAACCCAAAAGCCAGCAGAAATTCATCCACAGCAAACAGCCCCAGGCGTAGAGGCGGCCGGAGGGCGTTTGCTTTTCCTGTCTTAATTTGTAGTACTTTTTCTGGATGGGGCTGTGGCGGTTGACCAGAAAATGGTAGAGCTTCATTCTCATGGAGGGGGCACCTTCCTTTCTTTTTTCTTTGGCTCTATTGCTTTATGCGTTAGTAACTTGAAATTTTAAATTCCAGTGCAGAGTTAAATTCCACAGGGCCTTA
>CAPNGW010000136.1 GCA_948665105.1 uncultured Lachnospiraceae bacterium | reverse complement strand
TATCAAGGAAGCCGAGGGTGAGAAGAAGGCGGCTCTCCACGCCGGGTTTGCGGATATTCTTCCGGAGAAGGTCACTATCCTGGCGGAGGTGGCCGAGTGGCCGGAGGAAATTGACGAAGACCGTGCCAAAGCCGCTTATGCCCGGGCAGAGGAACGGCTTAGGAATCACACCGCGGAGATTGACGTGGCCAGAGCGGAGATTGCATTGAAGCGTGCACTGGTCCGCCTGGATGTGAGAGAGTAGAAGAATATATATTTTAAGAAGGGGCTGTAAAAAGCTCGCTCTGAAAAAAGATAATATCCTGACCGGATATTATCTTTTTTAGGGCAAGCTTTTTTACAGCCTTTTTAGCCGTTGCAGTTCTTCTCTAAGAAGTCGGTTTTCTTCCTCTGCGGCTTCTGCGCGTTTCCGCTCCCGGGCAGCAATTTTACGTTCCCGTTCCGTATTGGCCCTTTCTTCCTCTCTGCCCTCCTCGCGACCCTGATCCAGCAGGAATGCTTCTCTCTCAAATGATTTCATATAACCGATTGACACCTCCTTGTCCTGTTTTACAGTTTCGACCATGGATTGAATTTCTTTTAAGCTTTCATTACTGGCATTGGCTTCTTTGGTATCTTCAAAATACAAAAGTAACTGCCTTAGTTCTTCAGGCGGATTTCCAGCTGTACCCTTCGTGTAGAGAAATAAGGTTTTGGCTCCGTCATTATAAGGCATCTGTGGTTCCTCCACACAGCCGTTTTGTATGGTGTAAACCATTCGATTTAACCTGAATGGATCGTAGGGCGTTATTAAAATGATAATCACATTTTTTAGTGTGTGATAATTCTTGCCGGATTTTAGATTTTCCGAATCAATTTTTGCGTGATAAAAGCGAACTCGTTTCGGCAGAGACGCTAAAACTTTTTCAGAATCTTTCTTTTCCGGCTCTACATCATAGATAGTTGCATTTTCCAGAGAATCCTTTGACAATTCCTCCTCCAGATACACATCCAGTCTGGCTCCATGCTTATCGGTATCAGTTCCATAATAATTTTTCTGAGAAATTACCGTCAGATTTCCAAATTCTTTTTGAAAAATAATCCGCAATAAAATTCGGGCAAACTGCTCTCCAATTCCGGGATAGGATACGACAGAACCGAACAAAAAATCATCTAAAAGGTTCAATTCATCCAATTTTCTTTTTACCATGTAGCTTCTCCTTTCATTACACCTTGTGTATTGCCGGATTCTTTCTGAATATCCAGACATATACACGGAAATTTTAATTATCGGTGAAAGAAGAAACAATCAGGCAGGATAGATGTCCGCCTCATTCCGTTTCATAACCCCCACCGTGTGTTCAGTTTGATTCATATGGGGATTTCTTACCGAAACGGTAAATGAATTGCCCTGATATGTAAATTTATTTTAGCAGGACAGCCGGACACTGTCAATAATTTCTCAAAATTTTGAAATATTTCTTTTCACGATGCCGATGCAAAAAAGGGCTTTTCATACAGACACAGAAATAGTTGTGCCGGCCCCAATCCCGGCATGGCTTTGTCCAACACCTGTTTTCGTGTAGATTATCGGCTCCATCTTCAGAGGATTCTCTGTCATTTCCAAAGACACGTCCCCGTCTGAATCAGTTTGCTCCAAATTGGTATTTCCGTCCAATTCTGTCCTGCCGTCTTCACTGATCTCAACCGTATCGGCCTTCTGACTCCTGCTTTCCTCTATCCTTTTTTCCAGTTCCTGGCGTTCCTCCCTGCGTTTTTGGATGGCCTCCTCACGGGCTGACCTGGCTTGCTCTTTTGCCTCCTTTGCGTCCTCCTCCATGCCTTCCTGGGCCTTTGCCTCATATTCCGAAGCCTTGCCGGAGAAGTCATTGACATATTCCATGGCTCTCTCCATGGTTGCCAAATCACCTCTGCGTCTGGCGTCCTTAAAGACTCTGAAGGGAGTATTGAGCAGGTCCATATTGGTCCTTGCCCCTACAAGTCCTTCCATTGTTTTCGCATGCATCATATATTTTCCTCCCTTCTACCAAATTCTTAAAAATGGTGTTTTATTTCATATCCGTAAAAGAGGTATGCGAACGCCTGTATGCATCATTATCCTTCCTGCTTAGTTCCTGCTCCACCTGTGCCAGCTTTTGCTCCAGCTCTTTTACCTTGGCTTCATCCTCAGAAGCTGACGCTATCTGCTGCTGTAGCTTTCGCATCTTCTCCTTCAGCTGCTTAATTTCCCTGTCCACCTTATCTGTATTGGCCAGGCATTTCTCCGAAGGATTTCCTGGATTACCTCCATTTACTTCGGGCTGTCTGTCGCCCTTGTCTTCCTTTGGGCCACCTTCATTTACTTTGGGCTGTTCCTTCCCTTCTGCATTTTTGGCCTTGCCGGGATCATCAAAAAACACCTTTGGATTCCCATTCTCGTCCTGTCCCACCCGGTACAGACCAGTAGGTTTCGCGCCTGATTTTTCACTGCTGATGTATTCATCCTGGGGGACTGGCGTTTTCTCAGATGCTTTTACACCACTTGACTCCTTTGCTGCTTCCCTTGCTTTCTCCGCCCTGTCAAGGGACTGCTTTTCCTTTAGATGCTCCATATAATCGGTTTTATAAGGATTATAGCTGCCACTGATATTCATGGACATAAGTTTGCCTCCTTCTATATTAATATTGTCGGGCAGTATCGTCCACAAAAACCTGCCCTCCACTATCTTTTTCGGATGTCTGTCCCAGCCAAATCATCCGGTTGCTGTGGGATGTCTTCGGAATGTTGCAAAATGATAAGCAGCCATTTCCCATCCCCTATATGCAAGAGCTTTTCATATATAAAAAATAAGATTGTTGGAATATATTCCCATAGGTTCACATATATATTGTTACAGACTGCAAAAAGTGGGACAAGATTTCCACAGCAGCAAAAAGGAGGATATTCGTATGAAAAGAAAATTACCGGGCGTGATACTTGCGGGCGTTCTGGCAGTGACCCTGCTGGCAGGCTGCGGCTCTGCCGTCGGCACCACCGCCACAGAAGGGGAGAAACAGGTAAAGGAAGAAAGCGGGGAGATTGCAAAGGATGAGACACCGACAGAGGATTCGGGGCAGGAAGAGCCCCAAGGAGGCGGCAAAATCGGCGTGGCCATGCCCACCAAGGATTTGCAGAGGTGGAATCAGGACGGCACCAATATGGAAGCAGAATTAAAGGAAGCCGGATATGAGGTAGACCTGCAGTACGCCTCCAACGACATTGCAACACAGGTGTCCCAGATTGAGAATATGATTAATTCCGGCTGTGAGCTTTTGGTGATTGCCTCCATCGACGGCGATTCTCTGGGCACAGTACTGGAAATGGCCAAAGAAAAGGAAATTCCGGTGATTGCCTATGACCGTCTGATTATGAATTCCGATGCGGTTAGCTACTATGCAACCTTCGACAATTACATGGTGGGAAGCAAGCAGGGCGAGTACATAAAAACACAGCTGAATTTAGATGCGTCTGACGGACCCTTCAATATCGAGCTGGTGACCGGTGACCCGGGAGACAACAATGCCAGGTACTTCTTTGGCGGAGCCATGGATGTATTACAGCCCTACATTGATTCCGGCAAGCTGGTGGTGAAATCCGGCCAGACCGACTTTGAAACTGTTGCAACGGCAAACTGGGCCTCCGAGGCATCCCAGGCTCGGATGGACGCCATTATATCAGCTAACTATGCAGACGGCACAAAGCTGGATGCGGTGCTTTGCTCCAACGATTCCACAGCCCTTGGGGTGGTGAATTCTCTGGAAGCCAACTACACCGGCGACTGGCCCATTATCACCGGTCAGGACTGTGACATTGCCAATGTGAAAAATATGATTGACGGCAAGCAGGCCATGTCCATTTTCAAGGATACCAGAACCCTGGCCACCAAGGTGGTGGAGATGGTGGATGCCATTATGCAGGGCAGCGAGGCCCCCGTCAATGACACCACCACATATGACAACGGCACCGGGGTGATTCCCTCCTACCTGTGCGAGCCGGTGTTTGCCGACAAGGACAATTACGTGGAGCTTTTGATTGATTCCGGGTATTACACCGAAGACCAGTTGAAATAAGAGATTTTGTAATGAGGAGAACGGGCAGAGAATGTGACTGTCCGTTCTGCTTTGTATTCATGACAATAGAATTCTCCTGGAGCGTGGATTCTATTGTATCCGGCAAATACCTGGTGAAACAACGCAGGCAGGGAGGGCAAAATGGCAGGAACAATACTGGAAATGAAACACATTACCAAGACATTTCCCGGTGTCAAAGCACTTGATAACGTGAATTTAAAAGTGCAGGAGGGAGAGATTCATGCTCTGGTGGGTGAGAACGGCGCCGGGAAATCCACGCTGATGAACATCTTAAGCGGAGTGTACCCTTACGGCACGTACCAGGGAGAGGTATTTTACGAAAAGGAGCTGTGCCGATTCCGAGGCATCCGGGACAGCGAGGAGAGGGGGATTGTCATCATCCATCAGGAGCTGGCCTTAATTCCTTACATGACCATCGGGGAAAATATGTTTCTGGGAAATGAACGTGGCAGCAGCCTTAGAATCAACTGGACGGAAACCCATGGGCAAGCAGAAAAACTGCTGAAAGCAGTGGGTTTACAGGATTCCTCCCGGACCTTAATCAAGGATATCGGCGTGGGAAAGCAGCAGCTTGTGGAAATTGCAAAAGCACTGGCAAAGAAGGCCAAGCTTCTTATCCTGGATGAACCCACTGCCTCCCTGAATGAGGCGGAATCCAAAGCGCTGTTAAATCTGCTGTTGCAACTAAAGCAGCAGGGGATGACCTCCGTTCTTATTTCCCACAAGCTCAATGAGATCGCTTATGTGGCGGATAAAATCACCATCCTTCGTGACGGAGCCACCATCGAGACGCTGGATAAGGGAAGGAGCACTGCCTCATTTCATCCGAATGAGGACGCCACTCCAAGCCCAGCCATAGAAGGGGATACTGTCACAGAAGCCAGAATCATCAAAGGCATGGTGGGCCGGGAGCTGTCGGACCGTTTTCCGAAACGGGAGAAAACAAAGGCCGGGGCCGTGCGGATGGAGATACAGCACTGGACCGTCCACCATCCCCTGTACCCGGAACGAAAGGTGGTGGATGATGTAAGCCTCACGGTACGTGAGGGTGAAGTGCTGGGCATTTCGGGCCTGATGGGAGCAGGGCGGACAGAGCTGGCCATGAGTATTTTCGGGAAAAGCTATGGGCAAAAAATCAGCGGAGCCCTTTACTTAAATGGGAAGTCGGTGCGCCTTCGCACTGTCCGGGATGCTATTTCACACAGGCTGGCCTATGTCACCGAGGACAGGAAGGGGAACGGCCTGATTCTCAATAGCTCCATCAAAACCAACACCACCCTGGCAAATCTCAAGGCAGTGAGCCATTACGGCATTTTTGATAAGGAAAAGGAGCACGGCGTGGCCTTGTCCTACCGTGAGAAACTGAATATCAAATGTCCCGGCGTGGAACAGCATGTAGGAAACTTAAGCGGCGGGAACCAGCAGAAGGTGCTTCTGGCAAAGTGGATGTTCACAGAACCGGACATACTGATTCTGGATGAACCTACCCGGGGCATTGACGTGGGGGCTAAATATGAAATTTACTGTATTATCAACCAGCTGGCGGCGGAGGGAAAGTCGGTGATTCTTATTTCCTCGGAACTGCCGGAGGTGCTGGGAATGAGCGATCGGATATACATCATGAATGAAGGCAGAATAGTGGGAGAGCTGGATGCCGGGGAAGCCACCCAGGAGGCTGTGATGGCGCGGATTTTGTTGGAAGAAGGAGAACCTCATGGAAAAGACTAGAAATGCGGATATTATAAAGAAATATACGATGATTATTGTACTGGTAATCGTAACCTCCTTTTTTGCCTGGCGGACCGGAGGCGCCATTTTACTGCCCATGAACGTCAGCAGTCTGATTTCCCAGAATGCCTATGTTTTTATCCTGGCCACGGGAATGCTTCTGTGCATTTTGACCGGGGGGAATATCGATTTGTCGGTGGGCTCTGTGGTGTGCTTTGTGGGGGCTTTGGGGGCAGTGCTTATGGTGAATTTTCAGGCGAACCTGTATCTGACGGTTTTCCTTATGGCTTTGGTGGGGACTCTCATTGGGGCCTGGCAGGGCTTCTGGATTGCCTTTGTGCGGGTACCGCCTTTTATCGTGACGCTGGCGGGAATGCTGGTCTTTCGGGGCTTAAGCAATGTGGTGCTGGATGGGATGACGGTGTCCATCAAGGAGCAGGAGACGTATGTGAACCTCTTTGGCGGTGGAGCAAACTGTTACATACCGGACTTTTTTGGAAATAAGTCTCTCAACCTCACCTGTCTGCTGGCGGGGGTTCTGGCTGTGGGGCTTTACATATTTTTTCAGCTTCGGGCAAGACGGGAGCGCGTGAAAAAGGGGTATGAGACCGGAAGCGCCCGGGCAGCTGCCTTAAGAATTGTACTGGTATCCATAGCAGTGCTGGCCTTCACCCTGCGGCTGTCCCAGCACAAGGGCA
>CAPNGW010000135.1 GCA_948665105.1 uncultured Lachnospiraceae bacterium | reverse complement strand
TAGCAGGCCGCCTGCTTATGGCTGATTCGAAGCTTTGCGGCGGCAATCCGGGGACCTGCAATTTCCGATTGGCACAGAGACAGCTCCACCGGATACGTTCCGGCAGGAATCTTACGGTCCAGCACCGTCTCATACTTGGTACCAAGATACCCCATGGGATCCGCCAGCACCACCTCCCCGGTGGGAAAATCCGCTTCTCCCGCCACAAAGGGCTCTATTTTTCCGCTCTTTTCAAAAAGGCTCTCAAAAAATTCAACCGGATACGTTTCCTGATTCAAAAATTTCAAATTTTTCTCAAATCCAATCTGCGCCGGATGCTTTACCGGCTCCCGGATCTCCTCACCGGTCCTGGTGTCCACAAAATAGCTGCCTTTGCTGTCGGCCCGCAATTCCAGGTCGCTGCCCACCGGCATAAAAAACACGTTCACCACAGCCGGCTCAATATTAGCCAGGGTATTAAAATCCACAATGGCCATATTTTTGGCGTCATCCACATACTCCTGGGTATCGGTATCCCCAAAGGCCACCCAGCCGTTTCCATGCTGGCTGTCCTGCCGAAACAGCCACCTAAGCTTCGCAGTTCCCTCCAGAATAGATCTGCTGACAATACTTCCCCCGGCTCCCGGGATATATTCCTTCTGCTGAGTCTGCCGTTCTGCACGGCTTTCCTTTTTCTCCTCCGGCTGTTGCTTTCCCTTCTCCGCTTTTTTCTTCCCAAACAGCCCCATGGCTCTCCACCTTCTCTCCTTTACTGTCCGTCGCCAGAAAACTGAATGCTGTCAATCATGGCCTGACACAGTGAATCCGCGTCCTCCCCGAAATCCTCATGAATGTAGAAGTCAAACTCATAGAACACGCCGTCCTTCTCCACCAAGGTATACAAGTTCCGGAAAACATTTCCGCTGTCGCTCTGCATCTGCCCCACGGCCCGAATCCCATTCTGGCCGCCCACTGCAGCATCCTCGGCTGTATAGCCCTGTTCCGCCAGATAGGAAGACATCTCCGTCAGATAGTCCTCCCCACTGTCTACTGTAAAAATGTTGACATACATAGACGCCAGGTCCCAGATATTTTCTCCTTCATAGGGTGAATACAGAGAAAAGGAAATGCCGCCCTCCTGGGAGGAGGTATCCTCCACATTCCAGATGAAGGGGCAGGAAAATGCCACGCCCAGCTCATCAATGGCAACCTGCTTCATTACAGGCGTGGGAATCACCGGCTCTGCCTGCATGGCCATATCCAGCTCCTCCTGGGTAACAGAAATATTTACCGTCTCGCCGGTATCAGCCAGAATCTTATCTGCCACCAGACGCGTAAGAGGGGCCAGGGTGGAAAAATGATCCGCGCCCTCCATGATATAGCAGTGGATATTTTCATTTTCCGTGGCCTCCTGAATCTTCTTAAGGTTTGCAGAGTTGCCGTCCTCCCCCTCAATCAGGAAGGTGGGCGTCTTTACATCCGCCAGCCAGTGGATGGGGGAGCGCATGGTATACTCGTCCTCACTGTCCATATCAAAGGTAAACTGGCTGTTGTTATGGTATTTAATCTCGTCCACCGGGCCAAAGGCAAATACCGCCCGGAACTTATCGGTGTACTCCGAGGCCAGCAGGGCCCGGGTGCCTCCGGTGCTATGCCCGCCCAGATAAATACGGTCGGGATCCACGTAAGGCAGCGAGGCTGCGTATTCATAGGCCGAAACAATATCGTCCACCTCACCAAACAGCGCCTCATAGTAACCAGGGTTGCCATTCCCGCCCCGGAAGGAGGGATACATGGTCAGCACACCGGACTGCCAGAAGGCAGACCCTGTCTGGTCATTGTCCCACTCAGGATAGCAGAAGGGAAAATCATCAATGCCGTTTCCCCAGCCGCCCACTACCCAGATAATCATGGGATGCTTCTCCCCGTCTCCCGGGTCACTGGAAACATAAGCTGCCAAATCTCCCACCTTGGAAGGATATTTTACCAAATCAAACAGGCCCTCCGGAGGATCCGGCACAGGGTCACTGTCGCTGTCCTGGCGGGTCAGCACCGTCTTAAAAGCATCGTGGGCCTGGGCAAAGCTGTGCCCCGACTGGAGCTTCGACGCCTGGTCCTTGTCCTCCTCCTTTTTTGTGTCCGTCCCGGCAGGCCCTGGTATGCCGCAGGCGGTTCCTGACAGCATCAGAAAGGCCAGCAGAAATGCGGCATAGCGTCTCCATGTTCTTGTTTTCATAATGAATGATTCCTCCTTTTGTAAAACACCTGTTTTCTTTCTATTTTAAAACCTCAGAAAGCCTTTCAATCCCCTCCCGGATTTCCCTTTCCGACACTCCTGCGTATCCCAGCAAAAGCACAGGGCTGTCACTTTCCGTCACACCTTCTTCAATTCCATATTCCCCCAGCCCGTAAACACGGATTCCACGGGCCTTGGCTTCGGCAATAATTTGGGCCTCCGTTTTGTCTGTCTGAACCTCCACCAGAATATGCAGTCCCGCATGTTCTCCACGAATCCCTTTTACCCAAATCCTCCCCTTTAATTCTCCCAGGAGCACGTCATGCCGGGCACGGTAAACAGCCCTCATTTTGTTTAGATGCCGTTCAAAATAACCGCCATTCATAAAATGAAACAGTATCTGCTGCTGAATTCTGGAAACCGTAGAGGAATAGAACCCGCATCTTTTGTGATACAGCGCCATCAGCTGTTTGGGAAGCACCATGTAGCTGACCCGGATAGCCGGAGCAATGCTTTTTGAAAAAGTCCCCAGATAAATGACTCTGTCGTAAGGGTCGATTCCCTGTAAGGAGGGAATGGGCTTTCCCTTGTATCGAAACTCACTGTCATAATCATCCTCAATGATGTAGCGCAGCTTACCTTCCCCGGCCCATTTCAGAAGCTCCATCCGCCGCTTCATGGGCATTACCGTGCCAAGGGGAAACTGATGGGATGGCATGATATAAGCCAGCCGGGCTTTGCTTTCCCTAAGCCTGGATAGCAGCATCCCCTCCTCATCCATGGGGACAGGAAAAACAGGCCATCCCAGATTTCCAAAAATCTGATAGGCCTGCCGATATGTAGGACTTTCCATGGCTACGCCGATAGGCCCTTCCAATATCTGCGACAGCAAAAGCAGCAGATACTCGTTTCCAGCTCCAATAATAATCTGACTCTTGTGGCAGTTCACTCCTCTTGATTGGTGGAGATACGCGCAAATCGCCTGCCGCAGATTATCATCTCCCAGGGCATTCCCTGGAAGAAACAATTCCTCATTCTGCTCCGCCAGCATATTTTTTACGGCTTTTCGCCATGCGTTCATGGAAAAATCCGGCCATTCCACTGCGTTTGGAGAAAAATCATAAGAAAATGCTTTCTCAACCTCTCCTTCTGTCCGGTCCCACCCAGCCTGCTCAAGCTCTTCTGCGCCTGAATCCTTGGCTTTTAAGGTGGGATTCCTTCCATCACCCTGCCTGCTCTTTGCCCTGCCGGCGCCGATCTCCAAAAACCCTGCTTCCATCTCACAAACAAAATATCCGCTCTGGGGCACCGTCTGCACATAGCCCTCCGATACCAGCTGGTCGTAAGCCAAATCCACCGTGCTTCGGCTCACCTGCAAATATTTTGCCAGAAGCCGGGTAGAGGGCAGCTTTTCTCCGGGCAGCAGCTTTCCATTTAAAATATCCCTCTTGATATATTCGTATATCTGCTGATATAGAGGCAGCCTGCTGCCTGCCTCCAGAAAAATCGTCAGCTCTTTCAAGTCACCGCACCGCACTTTCTGTTCCGCCGACGGCTATTTCTTAAGCTCCGCCAAAATCTTCTCCTTTAACTCCAGGGCCATGTCCTTCATCCGACGGCTGGCAGAGGGCGAAGTAATCACACTGCCCAGATATTTGGAGGCAACCTCGAACTTCTTAAAATAGTAGGACATGTAGGAAAGCAGGTAATCCACCGTGCTCTGGTCCATGCCGCACATGGGAAACATCTCCTTGGCTGTAGCCATGATAAATCCCTCGTAAGCCTGCTGGTAGAACTGATCCCCTTCCTGTTTGCATAAGGCCTTGGCCTTCTTCTCCTCCTCGGTTTCCTCGGGCATATTCTCCCACTTGCCCCGCAAAAGCCAGGCAATCCGAAGGCAGGTGTAGGCCTTCTCGCTGTTCTTGCCCCGCTTCACCATGGTGTTAATAAGTGACAGCTTATGCCGGTCAATGGCCGTATCATAAGAAATTATTTTCCCCTCCAGCCCGGCAGTGGCCTTGAACTTGCTGGAAATCTCTTCCCGAATCAGCTTTATCTGAGCCAGAGAAATGTGGTCAAAATACTGGTTCAGAGCAGTGTAGCCGCAATGGGGGCAGGAGGTGACTCCATACTTCATGGTATCAATATACTGGGTTCTGGGCCGCAGGTCTCCATCCGGCTCCATCCGCTTCACCTTACCGCTTCGCACGATAATGGTCTTAAAGGTCTTGTCACAGCTTTTGCACTGGATATTTTTTTCCAGCAGAAATTCATCCTCCTCAGGAATCCGCGGAGGAGCCGCCTCTGTGACAACGGGTGCTTTGCGCTCCACCTTCTTCTCCTCTTCCTCAAAAAGGTTCTGTCCCTTAGATGTATCCAGTCCGAATTTCTCCAGTCCCGATAAAAAATTCATACTTCTTTCCTCCTCTGTGATTATACCCTTACGGCTGTGTCGGCAATTTATAGGAACTCTTTAATGAAACAATCCTGTTAAATACCAGCTGCCCGGGTTTGGAATCCCTGGCATCCGCACAGAAAAATCCCTGGCGCACAAACTGGTAGCTGTCATAGGGCTGTGCCTCCTTCAATGCCGGCTCCACATAGCACTCCTTCAGCACCGTAAGAGAATTGGGATTTAAGTTCAGGCTGCCGTCCTCGTTGTAAACCCCCAGCTCCTCGTCCACAATATTTTCATAGAGCCGTACCTCTGCCTGTTGGGCAAAGGGAGCCGGAACCCAGTGGATGGTTCCCTTTACTTTCCGTCCGGTAAAACCGCTTCCGGCTTTGGTTTCAGGGTCGTAAGTGCAATGCACCTCAATGACCTTTCCGCTCTCATCCTTGACAAAGCTTTCACATTTTACAAAGTAAGCGTGCATCAGACGCACTTCATTGCCGGGGAACAGGCGGAAATATTTCCTGGGAGGCTCCTCCATAAAGTCTTCCCGCTCGATATACAGCTCCCGGCAGAAGGGAATCTGACGCTTGCCCAGGGCCTCATTCTCCAGGTTGTTGTCGGCATCCAGATATTCCACTTCCCCCTGGGGATAATTGTCAATGATTAATTTGATGGGATCAAGCACCGCCATCATCCGGGGCCTTTTCAGCTTCAAATCCTCCCGGATACAGTACTCCAGCATGGCATAGTCCACGGAGCTGTTGCTCTTGCTGACGCCGCAGAGCTCCACAAACATCTTGATGGATTCCGGGGTAAAGCCCCTTCTTCTAAGGGCCGCGATGGACACCAGACGGGGGTCGTCCCAGCCGTCCACAATGCCCTCCTCCACCAGCTTCTTGATATAGCGTTTGCCGGTGACCACATTGGTCAGATACAGCTTGGCAAATTCAATCTGCTTGGGCGGGTTCTCGTATTCCAGTTCCCGCACCACCCAATCGTACAGGGGACGGTGGTCCTCAAATTCCAGGGTGCAGATGGAGTGGGTGATGCCCTCAATGGCATCCTCTATGGGGTGTGCAAAATCATACATGGGATAGATGCACCAGGTATCTTTGGTATTGTGATGGGTCATATGAGCCACCCGGTAAATGATGGGGTCCCGCATATTGATGTTGGGGGAAGCCATATCAATTTTAGCTCTCAACACCTTTTCGCCGTCCTTATATTTTCCGTCCCTCATGGCGGTGAACAATTCCAGGTTCTCCTCCACGCTCCGGTTCCTGTAAGGGCTTTCCTTCCCCGGCTCCGTCAGGCTTCCCCGATATTCCCGGATTTCCTCGGGAGACAAATCGCAGACATAGGCCTTGTCCTTCTTTATCAGCTTCACGGCCGCCTCATACATCTGTCCGAAATAGTCGGATGCAAAATACAGCCTGTCCTCCCAGTCTGCGCCCAGCCACTTAATGTCCTCCTTGATGGACTCCACAAACTCCACCTTCTCCTTGGTGGGATTCGTATCGTCAAACCGCATATTGAACTGTCCGCCGTACTGCTGTGCCAGTCCGTAATTTAAAAGAATGGATTTTGCATGGCCGATGTGCAGATAGCCGTTGGGCTCCGGCGGGAAACGGGTCCTCACCGTCTTTACATGTCCTTCTGCAATATCCTTATCGATAATCTGCTCAATAAAATTCCTGGAAACGACTTCATTTTCCATCACTTACCTCCCGGGTTAATATGAGTGCGCATCCTTGGCGGAGCGCCTTTTTCTCTCATTACATGAGAGAAAAAGGAACTGTATAAAGCGCAGTCCCTTTTACATTAGTACTATTATAATTTTTTATCCGGCATTTGTCAACAAATCCCCTTCAATCACCCACGACAAACGCATGAATGCTCTCCATCTCCTTACCCTTGTGGATGGGATTTTT
>CAPNGW010000134.1:1891-6558 GCA_948665105.1 uncultured Lachnospiraceae bacterium | reverse complement strand
AGAAGGCCCTGTCCGAGCTGGAGCGCACGGGCCTCGTCTATTCCCATCGTACCAGCGGCAGATTTATCACAGAGGATACTGCATTGATTGCGCAGGTGAAATCAAAACTAGCCGGAGAGCTCATTGCATCATTTCTCGACAATATGTCCCGGCTGGGCTTTGAAAAGCGGGAAACCGCAGAGCTTATGGCTAAAACCATCAAGGAGGAGACAACATGAATTTATTGGAATGTAAGCATTTATCGAAGCGTTACGGCAACCATAACGCCCTCTCCGATATCAATCTTACCATAAACGGCGGCCACATCATCGGTCTTTTGGGCCCCAACGGAAGCGGTAAGACCACCTTAATCAAGCTGATTTGCGGGCTTCTGATTCCCACGGAGGGAGAGATTCTTGTAAAAGGGACAGCCGTGGGCATTGAGAGCAAGAAGGTGGTTTCCTACCTTCCGGACCACTCTTATTTAAACGACTGGATGCGGGTGCGGGATATCATTGACTTTTTTGAAGATTTCTATGAGGATTTTGAATCTATCCGGGCTTACGACATGCTGGCCAAGCTCCACATCAACCCTGCCGACAAGCTAAAGAGCATGTCAAAGGGTACCAAGGAGAAGGTGCAGCTGATTCTTGTGATGAGCCGCAAGGCGGATTTGTACATTCTGGATGAGCCCATCGCCGGTGTGGACCCGGCGGCCCGGGATTATATTCTCGAGACCATCCTCTCCAATTACGAAGAAGATGCCTCCATCCTCATTTCCACCCATCTGATTTCCGATGTGGAAAATATTCTGGACGAAGTCATTTTCTTACAGAACGGCACTGTCCGCATGCATACATCCGTGGACGAAATTCGAGAAAAGGAACAGAAATCTGTAGACGCATTATTCCGGGAGGTGTTCAAATGTTAGGAAAATTATTAAAGCATGATTTTAAAGCAACCGGCCGTGTCATGCTCCCCATGTATCTGCTTCTTGTCATAGTGACCGTCCTGGGATCTGTACTTTTGGGCTCCCGTCTCCTGCAAAGGGGAGTGCTTATGCCCCTGGTCGTCATTATGTTTGTGGCCTATATATTGATGCTCGTTGCCATAGGAATCATCACCATGGTCTATCAGATTGTGTACTTTTACCGCAGCCTGTTTACTGCCCAGGGATATCTTAGCTTTACTCTTCCCGTATCCTCCTGGTCCCTGCTGCACTCCAGAGCCATTGTGGGGTTTGTGTGGAATCTTATAAGCTCTGTTTCGGTGGTTGCCTCCGGCATTGTTTTGATTGGTGCCCAGATGGGATTTGATAATCTGGGGATTGCATTAAAAAGCCTTTTTGTGGTCGATACCGTAATTAACACAGGCAAAGGCCCCACCACGATTATTTCCGCACCCGCCTTGTTTGGCTATACTCCGGTACAGTTCATACTCCTTATGGTATTTTTCGTACTTGTAACCTGCTTTTACAACATTGCCACTGGTTACGGAAGTGTCGCCCTGGGCCAGTTAAATCCCCGTCACAAGGTGGCCGGGGCAGTTATGGCCTACCTCTGCATCTATATGGCCGTCCAGCTTATCATGGGCGGAATTGTGTTTGCCGTGTCCTTAAGGCCCTTCATAGGGCTGGCAACCTCCGAGGCAGAATTGGCCGTGGAACAGATTAGTGAGATTTCTCAATCCATCCTATCAGCCCCTGTTCCCCCTGGTAATGCTCATCTACATTGTCATTGCAGCTGGCCTGTACATTGCTTCCGGCATCATAATGAAGAAGAAAGTAAATCTGGATTAAACTTTACCTCACAAATCGGCCCCGGCGGCGTGGTATTCTACCCACGACGCCGGGGCTGCCTTTTCCACCCACAGGGGAAGTCAGCTTCATGACTCCCCTCATCCACAAAGCTTATCCACCGCAAGGGAAGCGTCAGGCTGAAAATAAAGGTCCCTTCCCTTATTGCTCTCATAGATAAAATCCTTCAAGGGCTTGCTGGTGTACTTTGAGAAATCTCCATAGATTGCAAATCTCACTCCATAATTAACGAATTTCTGCAAAATTTCTCCTGCCAGACAAGTGCTTAAAATAAAGAAGTCCTCTACAATAGCTTCCTTATTCATGGCAATATTTGTACAGCCCGTCTCATACTTTATGGTCATAATCAAATCCAAAGCGGACTGAGCGTCTGTAATCAGGACTTCATCGCTGGCTACAACCGCAGCCTCCACATTATTTTTTCTTATCACTTCTGCTTTCATTTCTGCCTCCTGTCATTCATACAAGGTTTCTATCAGATGGTCCACCATAAAATCAAAGGTTTCCGTGTGATTGTGGGGAAGAATATCCCTATGTTTGATATTCATAATCAGCGAGTAAATAACCGACAGTGCCATATCCCCATGAACCTTTAATTTCAAATACGGCTGGCGCAAGAAAAGCTGTTGGGCCATATGATTGGACTCCTTCATCCTCTCTGCCTGCTCCTGGGACAGCTTGTTCATAAAAATTGTGAAGTCCACAGTGTCTGAATCGTATAAAAAATTATTCTCATCATACTCCCGATAAATGAACTTCAATGCCTCTGCTGCACCATTCTTATCCCTTTGTCTTTCCATAATCCTTAAAGCCTCATTGCAGATTTGTTCCTGGACGGAGCACAGGACTTCGCAGAAGAGGGCTTCTTTGGATTCAAAAAAGAGATAAAAAGCTCCCTTTGAGATGCCTGCCCGCCTGCAAAGCTCATCCACGCTGGTTTTCTTATAGCCATACTGTGTCCAGCTCTGCTTACATGCCTCCTTTAAGCTCCTTTTGATATTTTCCTTTTCCTGTTCTGCAAATCCTCTGGCCATTACTTTTCTCCTTTTATGACTACGAATACCATTTCGGTCACAATCATGATACTGCCTTTTCCCCGGAAAGTCAAGAGGTAATTTCTTTTTTCTGGATACGAATTTGGCATAAGAAAAAAATAATTTACCTATTGACTCTCACGTTACGTTATGGTGTACAATTCATTTCAGATAGAAAGGAGGCAGAGAAAAATGCGGACGGTAAATGAGGTCAGCAGGCTCACAGGTGTAAGTGTCCGCACGTTGCACCACTATGATGCAATCGGTCTGTTAAAGCCCACAGAAATCACAAGGGCCGGGTATCGGCTGTACGACGACGCAGCACTAAAGCGGCTGCAAGGTATACTGATGTTTCGGGAATTACAGTTTCCTTTAAAGGAAATCAAGACAATCCTGGAAAGCCCGGATTTCAACCCGGAGGAAGCACTGAAACAGCAGATTACATTATTACAGCTTAGGCGGAAGCATCTGGATGAATTGATTACTTTTGCCCAGGAACTTCAAAAAGGAGGAATCAAAAAAATGAGCTTTCAGGCATTTCGAAAAAACGAGATTGAGCAGTATGAAAAGGAGGTTCAAAAAAGATGGGGCTCTACAACAGCATGCAAAGAATATGAGCAAAAAACAAAAGGAAAGACAGCAGGGGAGCTTGACGCCCTGGGAGAAAAACTGCTTGCATTGTTTACGGAAATCGGCGCTCTTGGCAATTTCCCGCCGGAAGCCAAAGAGGTACAGGAAAAAATCCGGGAGCTTCAGGCCTTTATCACAGAGCATTATTACAGCTGCACAGATGAAATTTTAAAGGGATTAAGCCAGATGTACGTAAATGATGAGCGTATGAAGCGCAACATCGATGATGCAGGCGGAGCAGGGACAGCCGCCTTTGTGGAACAGGCTGTCTCAGTTTACTGCAAGGCCCGGGAAGCATAAGGCCGGGCTGTATGAGGCCAGAGAAATGTAAGGCCGGGCTGTATGGGGCCCGGAGAATGTAAGGCCGGGCTGTGTAAATCCCGGGCTGTGTGAAGCCCGGGATTTATAAAGCAATAGCCTTTCCATTATATCTTTCACAGGATTCCAATAATCCTTAGCACTTCACAACTTTCACATGGCAGTCTTCCATCTTCTCCTGCCACTCCTCGTCCATGTCATAATCCGTGACAATCACGTCCAAATCAACGAAGTCAATAATCTTCGTAAAGGAAATCCTGTTAAATTTCTCCCCATCCACCGCCAGAATCTTGGTGGTTCCGGCGCTCAGCATCTGCTTCTTGATGCCTGCATCCAGCTCATTGGAATCGGTGACCCCCTTATGGTAATCCACACCCTTACAGGAAATAATCACCTTATCCACATGGAAGCCATCCACCATCCGTTCCGCCTGATACCCAACCAGAGATAAGGCTCCGGCCCTGAGAGAGCCCCCGGTGGACATTACCTTAAAGCCCTTTACCTCCGCCAGCTCCAGAAGCACTTCAATGGAATTGGTAATCACCGTGATATCCTTCTTGTGTCGGATTTCTCTCGCCACGAAAAGCGTGGTGCTGCTGGCGTCCATCATAATCCGGTCTCCGTCCTCAATCATGTCGGCAATTTGTGCAGCAATACATTTCTTCGCCTCTGCGTTGGCGCGCTTTCGCACCGGAAAGGGTAAATCCTCCTTGTCGTTCTCCCGAAGAACAGCCCCCCCGTAAGTGCGCTCCGCGAAGCCGGCGGTCTCAATTTTCTCCAGATCACGGCGGATGGTCTCCTCCGTCACGTCGTATTTTTTGCTTAAGTCGGCTACTACAACCCTTCCTTCATTTTTCAGTTGGGCAAGAATCTCATTTCTTCTCTCCGCG
>CAPNGW010000134.1:0-1818 GCA_948665105.1 uncultured Lachnospiraceae bacterium | reverse complement strand
ACTTGCTATCACGGAGCTGTCCAGATACATGCCGTTCTCACTTACAGCGGCTTTGGCCTTTTGAATGGCAGCATCCACCGCCGCCACCTCTCCGGTCAAAAATACATAGGATTTGCCACACATCCCCCGGGCCACACGAATCTCAATCAAATCTACCTCCGCGGTCTTTGCCGCCTCATCGGCCGCCACAAAGATGGCCGCTGCGGAGAAGGTCTCAAGCACTCCCAAGGCATTTCTGTTCTTAATCTCCACCGTTCCATAGATGGCCGGGAAGATTCCCTCATGGGGATTGCCCAGAAGGAAGCTGTCAATCAGCTCCTCCGGGTAGGCAGCTTTGGCCGCGTCAATGGAGGAGCGCACAGCGCTGATATCTCCGGTAAAAATAATGATGTATTTTCCCGGACATACGGTCTGGGCTTCCAGCACATCCACCTGGGCGGTCTTAATCACCAAATCTGCCGCCAATATGCCGGTGGCCACGGTCTTATATTCTACCATTCCGATTGCTCTGCTCATTACCTCTACCTCGCTTTGATTGTAACTGCTTTGTCATTGACGTCTGTGACAATACCGCTGATGGAAGCGTGTACGGGAAGGCTCAATGCATTTTCTCTGGCCGTCCCCACTACCTGGCCCGCCTTCACTTCCTCTCCCACCTTCACGATGGCACAAGCCGGCGCTCCGATGTGCTGGCTTAGCTTGATTTTCACCTGCTTCGCTGTCACTTCCCTCTCATCAAGATGCGCCCGGACATTGTATTTGTCCAGTCCCAGACGGGCACGTAGCCGCTTTAAGGGAACCTTCCGGTTGTCAAATTCCCGCCTTACGGGTTCCGGCTTCACGTCCTTTGGCACGGCAATCCCATTGGCCTTAAGACCGCTTTTATACTCCATAATCAGACTTCTTGGAGACAATCCCTGGAAGCAGGAATACATCTCACACAGTCCGCATCCCACGCAGTACATGGTATTTAAAAATGGCTTTACATCCTGTGTGGTGCCACTGGTGGCCGCACGCATGAAATCGTGAGGCTCTATGGGGTGTCCCAAAAGATACCGGGGGCACAAATCCGTACACATCCGGCACTGGCAACAGGCGGCCATTGCTCTTTTCAAATTAATCTGGTTTTTTCCCTGCTTTTTTAACACCACTGGATGATCCTTCGGAAGCACCAGGATGGCGTTGCTGGTTCTGGTAATCACATCATGGGCGCTGACAATAAATCCCATCATGGGCCCTCCCATAATGTAAACCGGATCCTCTGTGGTGATACGGCCCGCAAGGCTTACCACTTCACTTACCGTCATGCCCACGGGAACGAGACGTGTGCAGGGATTCCCCACTTCTCCATTGACAGTGACGTATTTCTTCGTAACAGGCTCCTTAAGCTGTAAGGCCCGGTAGATATTGTAGACCGTCTCCACATTGAATACGGCCACCCCCACTTCAATGGGGATGCTTCCCGGCGGCACTACCTTCCCGGTGGTCTCATAAATCAGAATCACTTCATCCCCGGCAGGGTAAACCTCCTTAAGAAGCTTCATTGAAATCATGGAAAAGGAACTCATATGCGCCTTTAAAGCCTCCACCGTCTCTGTGTAGGCTTCCTTCACGCCGATAATGACCTGTTCTGCTCCCATTGTCTCTGCCATAAGCTTAAGGGTACTTAAAATCTCGTAGGCATAGACGCTCAAAAGCTGCCGGTGCAAGCGCAGCAAGGGCTCGCACTCGGCACAGTTTAAGACGATGGTTTTGGCCCGGGTGTCAATTTTCCCATAGCTGGGGAAACCGGCTCCACCGGCTCCGCACACGCCTGCA
>CAPNGW010000133.1 GCA_948665105.1 uncultured Lachnospiraceae bacterium | reverse complement strand
TTGACTTGCCTTCTGCTCTTCTGCTCCATCCGGGGCCGCTGCCTCCAGAGCTGGCCTGTACTTAAGGAGCGCTGCCTCCTGCTGTCTCCTATGGGGCTGCCACACCAGATTGCTGACGGCTCGGCGGGATTCTCTGGTAATCGTCTGGATTTCCCGTACCAGACGCTCCTGTCCGGCTGTTGTTTCCTCTCCGGCCTTTAACGCGCTGCCTTGCTTCCAAGGCTCTGTAGGATGCAATAAAATTTCCTCTCCCTGCCGGCCAGAAACAGGCACATCCTCCCGGCTCTTTGTAAGTACACGGCCTGGCTCTTTTCCTGACTCCAAAGCCCGGGGAATGGACTGAAGCTTCAAATTGTGCTCCCCTTCCAGCAAAATTCTTCGAAGCTGCTCCGGCTCTGCGGGAGTCAGCTGAAATTCACCCGCTGGATGGCTCAGCGCTTCCTGGCCGCCTGCCTCTTTGCCTTCTGCTGACCTGCCTGCTTCCTCCGGGTACAAAATCTTCTGATACAGTTTCCGTACCGGCTCTTCTGCAAGGGCAAGTAAACGCTGAATTTCCAGATTGGCCTGCCGCTCAATGGGCTGCCCCTCCGCTAACATCTCTTTTAGCACCTTTTCCGGCTGTTTAAGGGCTTCTAAGGATTTTCGCATGACCATTTTCCGGTCTACCAAAATAGTGCGCTGGGCCTGCTTCTCTATTTTGCTGTTATTAAGCAAGGTCTGATTGTAGATATTCTTTTCATTGATTTCGTCAAGGTAACGCTTGTACTCCTCCTGGGTGAAAAATTGATTCTGCACCGTTTGCCGGAAGTCGTTGCTATAGGTAAGCTGCTCCATCGGCAGCGCTGTTTCCTCCATAACCTGTGCAGCAAGGACTCTGCCCTCTCCGGGGGTCTTGGCTTCCTTCCTTACCTGTTCGGTCTTAGTAAGCAGCAGATAGGGCAGCTGCTGGCTCTGCTGCCTTAAACGCTCCTCAGCTTCCATAAGAACCGTAAGGATTTCCCGGTGTGGCTGCTCCTTTGTCTGGACAGCCTGTATTTCCCCTGCCTTTGGCAGGGTATTTTGATACAGCAATTCCTCTGCCTGCTTTTCCTGATTCTGCAGCTCCAAAAGTGCATGTATCATCTGGTAGGCCGGATAAGCCTCCTCCCCCTGCTCCATTTGATATTGACTGAATAGTTGAAGAATCTGTTCTTCACTTTCGTAAAGCCGGTTGACAGCCTCCATATAGCTGTCGTTTCGATAATTCCTGTACTCCTCCTTGTGCAGCTCCAAAAACCGTTTCAGAGTATTTTCACTGCTGCCGTAGAAGGCTTTATGATAATCTACCCAATGGGCAGGCTTATTTTCCTGTTTTTCCAGCAGGGAATAGGACATCTGACTGATAAAATTGGTAAGAATCGATGCCCCCAGATACTTCATCACCGTCTTTTCATTCATCTGCTCCGGTTGAAGGGGTATCTGCTCATAAAAACGAAATTGCTGGTGCACCGGCGGCTGCTCCTCCAGCAGCACCATCTGCTTTAGCTCTGCAAGCTCTATGGTATCTGCCATCTGAATCTGCTCATACAGATTCACTTCCTGTCCGGGCGCCTGTTCTCTGGTCTGGAACACATATTTTCTGGTATCGTAGATAAAATTATTCAAAAAAGAAGTTTGAAGCCTCTTAAATATTTCCTGTTGCAAAAAGTACCGGGTCTCTAAGCCCAGCGTCTCCTGCGTCTTTTCTCTGGGCACAGACTCTCCCCGAAGCTCATAAAGCTTGACTGCCAGAGTATGAAGCTCATTTCCCTCTGTAAAATACTGCTCCATAAGAGAGGTTACATGGACATTCTGCTCCGTTAATTTTCGCACCTGATTTATAAATTCCGCCGTATCGGTGATGCCTGTTTTCCTTAAGAACCAGCTCACAAAGACTTCATCCTGATAGGTGAAATCCTGGGTATTTAAAAGCATAATCCGGTTGAAAAAGCTGTTAAAAAGCTCCAGGCGCTGCTCATTTGCCAGGGTGACATTCTGGCTTACCGAAACATTACTCCCGCCCCCCTCCTGAAGATAAACCTCTGTGGGAAGCATGGTCATATGGAGTAAGTCCTGGGCCGACACAGAAGGCCCCATAAGCTGGTAATTTCCCAGAATTTTCCTGCTTAATACATCGGAACCAGTCTTAAGGGGCGTTAAGCTATTCAGTTGTAAGGTTCCTTGTATGGTGAGCATAATACTATTTCCTCTCTAAAGTCACTGAAACTTCCTACGGGTCCTTGCGCTTCTGGTCTTGGGCCATGAACCGCTTAGCGCCTCCATATCCTTCCTGCGAAGCTCTCCTTGATTCAAGATTGCCTTTCGCTGTCCCAAGCCTTCCATCTTCTTCCCGGATACGTCAAACTGCCACTCCGGCTTGGGCTCCCCGAACAAATTGTCTATCACATACATCTGCTGGAAGGCAATGGTGGTGGTCTCCACCATCAAGCCGCTGCTCTCCGCATTCATCTCCCCGTAATTCTTGGCCGTAACCGTGCATCCGGTAAAAATGAAGGTTCGGGAAGGAAAATCAAAATTATTGGCATAGCGGTCCACATAGAGAAGAATGGGAAGCAAAGGCTGATATCCCAAAATCAGCGGGTCAAAGTAATTCACCCCCACATACCGCTCTACCTGGAAGGTATTTGGCTTGGAAGCCGGCTTCTTCCGAAGGCGCACATAATCATTGACGCCTCCCTCCTGAATGGTCTCAAATTCCTGCTCCACCTGTATGTTGCTGACCTTGCGGCAGGGCAAATCGAAAACCGCCTCCACCCGCAGCAAAAAATTGTTGTTTATCACCGGGCTTATGCCCTTTTCTACATGAATGCCCACGGCCACACCTCTATCTACCGGGTTTCAATTCAAAAATATTTTTTTCCTTTTTCTGATTCGAGGGATTGATGCTGCTGTTAATGTCCGAAATCTCCCTGCACCATCTCCGTCTGCTGCTGTGGTCAAGGCCCAAAACGGCCTCATCGCTCCAGTGAAAGTAATAGGAAATAAAAGCCATTTCCTTGTACATGGAGTCCTCCGGATAGAGCTTTATCCCTCTCTTGTAAAATTTAGCGGCACCTCATGGGTATGGCCGCACTCCGGGCATACCACTTCCATGGTCACCGGCTGGATATCGTTGATTCTCTGGTACATATCCTGCAAAAATGCCAGATCCGCGGTAAATAATTTTTCAATCAAGGCCGGTGTTACCATCTCCACACCCTCCAGCTCCACAATCACCTTGGACAATACCACAATGGTAAGATAAGATGGATTGCTTACCACACGGGGATCCCTGGTTGCTCCAATTTCATCCCCCGCTGTAGCCAGACGCATTTTTCCCATCTTGTGGACGGTACCTGCCTGGTCCACATAGCCCTTGGGCAGTTCAAAATCAAATACGGTAGTCATATGCTGCTCCTTACCGGCGCACAAATGTACACCATAAAATTTCTTTTTTTAACGGGTAAGAAATAATTCTAGTTGGGAATAATCAGCTCCTCGTAAGCGATTTCCACAGACTCAATGGCCACTTCATTGGCGGTGGCGTTCAAGTCCGGCGCCGTATACTTGGTTACCCAGGCGTTGGTCAGCACCCATACTCTGGTTCCGGTAATACTGGTTACTGCGGTGGAGGGGGTGCCTCCGTTGGTGTCAATCAGCTCAATGGAAACCTTGGTCCTTGGCATCTCGCCTCTTGTCTCACTGACGCATTCCTGAATCCAGGTCTTGAACGCGCTGTCGATGGTATAGCCCATCTTCAAGGTCACATTCCCGTGCTTCACCAATCCGGGAATCTTCACCGGAGCCATGCTGTGGGCATTGCCCTGGCGGAATTCAATTACATCTACGGAGGCTTCCACTCCGCTGACCTCGCTGAAAGCGGCGGTGCCGCTTACAGAATCTACGGTCACCAGGAAATTCATTTTTGTCAATGGGTATGCAAGACCCGTTCCATTATCATATGTCGCCATGTTTCTCTACTCCTTTTCTCTTATTCTGCTCCGCCGGCTTCTGCGGTGAACTGGGTTACTCTGAAGATTACAAACTCAGCAGGTCTGGAGGGTGCAATCCCAATGTTACAGATTAATCTGCCGTTCATGATATCATCATTTGTCATGGTGGAAGGCCCAATCTCTACAAAATAGCTTTCCTCGGGACTTCCTCCTGCCAGCATCCCGCTTCTCCAAAGGGTATCTAAGAATGCGGATACGGTGATGCCCACTCTTGTCCACAGCGTCTGGTCGTTGGGCTCGAAAACAACCCAGTTGGTGTTGGCCTTGATGCTCTCCTCCACATAAATGAATAACCGCCTTACGTTCACATATTTGAATGCGCTGTTGCTGCTGGCGGTTCTTGCACCCCATACCCGGATGCCCTGTCCCGGCAGCGCACGAATCAGGTTCACACCTGCGGGATTTAAGATGTCCTGCTCGCCCTTGGTGAAGTTTATATTAAGGCCGGAGCAGCTAACCGTCTCGTTGGCTGGAGCCTTATGTACGCCTCTGGCAATATCTGTTCTTGCATACACGCCCATCACTGCGCCGGAGGGCGGGAAGTATGCGGCTTTCTGGGAGGAGCGGTCAAAATTCTGAATCCAGGGATGGTACATGGCAGCGTAGGTGCTGTCAATCATCTCCCGGTACTCAATGAGTTTTTTGGTGTCCGCCAAATCCCCCGGCATATCAAGCACTGCAAAACGACTTGCCGTGTTCTCGCAGTGAGATACTAAGGAAACAATCACATCCGGCATGGTAATCCCGGGAACGGCCAGCATGCTTACGATATTGTTTTCCAAAAATGCCTGGATACCGGTACGTCTGCCCGGCCCTTTGTCCTGGCCGATAAAGGTTCCTGCATTTACCTTTTTGATGGTTCCATCGCTTCCTTCCGACAGGGTCATGGTACCCTTGACTGCTCCTTCACCGAAGATTGCCGCTATCGGATTTTGAATATCACCCACCGGCTCCACAGCTACAGATATCAGATTGCTGGCTTCCAGCCTGGTGGCAATGTAGTTTAAGGAAGCTCTGTTAAAGCTTAATCCTGTGTACACCTCATTTTCATCATTACAGCGCACCTGCACATCACATTCCACAAGGAACAGCACAATCTTGGGCACCAGTCCGGTGTCTACCACCTCCTGGCCAAACTCCCGCTCGAAGGTGACGGTGGTATCGAAAATGGTGGCGATGCGGTTATGCTCCTCACCTGCTGCCACAATATCCCCCTCCAAGAAGCCCTCCGTGCTCTTGGCCACATAGGTTCTCTCTGCGGTTTTTTCAAGAAGCTGCATTTTCTTCTTGGTAACAGAGCTTAAGGTAATCTGGATGCGGTTTCCCCACTCTCCTTGGTTTGCGGCCGTTACAGAGAGAATACCGGCTTTTCCAGAAGCGCAGACTGCATCCGGTGCAATTACCCGGGCCACATAGCAGCGAGTTCCGCCGTTGGCGAAAAACTGCTCTACGCTGCTGGCCAGATACCGATATTCGCCATAGGCAAACTCCGTGAGGTATCCGCCAAATTTCCGGGTAAATTCTGCCGGGCTGGTAATCAGTAAGGGCGCCCCCTCCACCGGGCCCTTTGCAGCCATCCCCACAAAGCCTGCTGTGCTGGTTCCCACTCCTTCAATTGCACGGGGAGAATTGTCATATTCCTCCACGTATACTCCTGGTGATAAATATTCCGCCATTTTATAATCTCCTTTCCATTTTTAACTTCCTAAATCATTACTTTTGATGCTCCCGGATTCACAATCTGAATCATTCCCCCATAGCTGCACATCAGCCTGGAATCACTTGTCAGGCAGGGAGCGCCTTTTAAGATACATTTGCCCTGTGCCGCTATCCAAAGTCCTGCCGGAGCCGGGACACAAGGCTGAGGGGTGAGTACCCCCAGAGCCGCAGCCGTTGCCGCAGCCACCTGTGGATTGGCCAATGAGGAACACATCCCACAAGGCACAATGTTTACATTGGGATTCATATCCTTAATGGTAGCCGCAGGCTTCCCCTCAACAAGAAGGGTATTCTGGGATGTGACATTCAAGGTTCCTGGCGTAGTACCGAAGGTGCATTGATAGCTGGCTCCTGCTACGACCATAATTCCCACTAGCTTCCTCCTTCCTCTGACAGCACGGACAACAATTCCTGTGTCTGTGTAACTTCTTTATCATTAACAAGTACAGAATAATCCGTACCTGTAATGTTCACCACCATCAACTCAAATTCTGATTTCAAATAATCTGCCGGAATATACACCACTCCGTCAAATTCCGCAGCCGCTTCCATGGTGTCCTCCTGGCCGCCCCGGTCTATATGCCAGTCAAAGGCGGTAAAGCTGTAGTAGGTTCTGCCCTTTGATAGGATGGCTGTTTTCTTGGTGTCGTTCCAGATATACCGGTATCCTAAATATTTTGCCACAACATCTGCAGGGGCAAAGTCCCCATAGGCGCTTGAATGCTTTAGAAAGACATACCCTCCGGCCTGGCTGGCCAGACCCTGGGCCAACTGAGCCACTTCCCCATTTCCGGTATCATCGGCGTATTGCCC
>CAPNGW010000132.1 GCA_948665105.1 uncultured Lachnospiraceae bacterium | reverse complement strand
AAGACCCGGGCAGGTGGTGGGCGCTCTTCTGAAGCTGGGCTTTTATCAGGTCCGGGAGACCGCCGAAGGCGCCTCCTATGTGACGGATGAATACGCCAGGCTTCTTGAGGAGGGCAGGATGGACAACCTGATTACCACTTGATGCCCAAGTGCAAACGCCCTGATTGAAAAATATTACCCTTCCATCATCCCTGATATGGCGCCGGTGGTGTCCCCCATGATTGCCCACGGCCGCCTTTTGAAGGAAATGTACGGTGAGGATATCAAGGTAATATTCTTAGGCCCCTGTATCGCCAAGAAGGATGAGGCAGAGCGGGATGCCCGGACCCGGGGCTGTATCGACGCCGTCATTAATTTTACAGAGCTGGAGGAATGGATGGAAGAAAGGGGCATTCAATTCGAGGAGTGTGAGGATGCAGCCTTTGCCAACCCTGACCCCAAGGTAAACCAGCTCTACCCTGTGGAGAACGGAACCATCCGCTCTGTGATTGAGAGAGGTATGAATCCCAAATACCAGCATCTCTGCGTCACCGGCATCAAAAATTGCCGTGAGGTGTTTCACAGCATCAAAATGGGCCGAATTCACAATTGCATCATAGAGGTGCTGATATGCGAGGGTGGCTGCGTCAATGGACCGGTGGTGGACAAGAACCGGGGATTCCGCTTTAAGGCAACTTTGGATATTGAGTCCAACGCGTTGCACGAAGCTCCGGATTTACCTAAGCTTTCAGAAAATGTCTCTCTGGAAAAGCATTTTACCCCCAATGTACATAGGGACAAGATGCCCAGCGAGGAGGAAATTCAGGCTATCCTTAAAGCCATTGGGCATTATAAGGTAAGCACCCAGTTTAACTGTGGCGCCTGCGGCTATTTTACCTGCCGGGATAAGGCCATCGCCATTTATCAGGGTAAGGCGGACCCGGAAATGTGCCTTTTAAACTCTTATGAGAAGGCCAAATCCCTGTCCAACCAGGTGATGGAGAATGCCCCCAATATTATTTTTATTGTGAACAGTGAAATGAAAATCATTGAATTTAATCCCAAGGCGGAGGAGTATTTCAAAATGTCCCGGGCGGAGGCCTTAGAGCGTTACCTGTTTGAAGTGCTGGACACCACCGACTTTGATGAGGTGCTTTTAACCTTAGAGCCCATTGTGCGAAAAAAGACCAAGATTAAGGAGCTGGGAATCACTTCTTTAGAAACCATTGTTCCGGTGGAGAACCAGGATCATTTGTTGTGCATCCTTCAGGATATTTCCGAGGAGGAGGCCCAGCTTCTGCGGCTCTATGACAAGCGCCTTGAGACAGTGAAAATGGCTCAGGAGGTGGTGGACAAGCAAATGCGCACTGCCCAGGAGATAGCGGGACTTTTGGGAGAGACCACAGCGGAGACAAAGGCCATACTCACCAAGGTCCGGGATATGATGCTGAATGACGAGGGGATGTAAGATGGGAATACATGTGGACATTGCCTTTAAAAGTTTAAATAAGTATGAGGAAGAATTGTGCGGCGATAAGGTGGAGGTGCTCTATACGGAGGATTCCTCCATCCTGATTCTTGCGGATGGCATGGGAAGCGGCATCCGTGCCAATATTCTGGCCACTCTGACCTCCAAGATTTTGGGGACGCTGTTTGCCCGGGGAATCGAGCTTGCGGAAGCTGTAGAGACCATTGCCAGAACCCTGCCGGTATCCACCGTCAATGATGTGGCCTACTCAACCTTTAGTATTCTGCAGATTTTTGACGATGGGAACGGGTATCTGGTGGAGTTTGACAATCCAGCCTGCATTTTCTTAAGAAACAAGCAGTTAACGGACCTGCCCTTTGAAGAGCGGGTAATCGAAGGGAAAACCATTCGGGAGAGCCGTTTTACGGTGCAGGAGGGTGACGCTTACATCCTTATGAGTGATGGAACCATCTACTGTGGCGTGGGGGATATTATGAATTACGGGTGGGACAGAGAATCCATGGCCCAGTATGCATTGAAATGTGTCGCCACCACCAAATCAGCCTCCCGCATGGCCAGTCTCTTAATCGATGCCTGCAACGATTTGTACGGCCAGATTCCCAGTGACGATACAACCATCGCCGTGGCCCGCATTAAGAAGGAGAAGATTGTAAGTATCCTGACAGGACCACCCGGGGATCCAGAGAAAGATAAGGAATTTGTGGAGGATTTCTTAAAACCCCAAGGACAGAAGATTATTTCCGGCGGTGTCACCGGCAAGCTGGCAGCCAGAGAGCTGGGACGGGAGCTTGTATCAGACAACGGTGGTCTTGATCCGGAGATTCCGCCCACCTCAAAAATCAGCGGCATTGATTTGGTAACGGAGGGTGTTATTACCTTGAACCGGGTGGTAAAGCTGCTGCGGGAGTACGCTTCCGAGGATGTCAGTGTGGAATTTTTTGAGGAATTGGATAAAGACAACGGGGCCAGTCAGATGTCCCGGATTCTCATTGAGGATTGTACTACTGTGTACCTCTTTGTGGGCTGTGGTGTCAACGAGGCTTACAAGGATAAGAACATGCCCTTTGATGTGACAGCGCGAAAAACACTGGTGGAGCAGCTGAAAGACGCGCTGGAGCGGTTGCAGGTGCGGGTGATGGTGAAGTATTATTCGTGACAGGAATAATGTTTGCGGAAAGGATTTTTATAGGATTTGCTTTTTTAGCATGTTTCTGCTATATTATCAGAGGAAGACATGGATGACAGTATTACTATAGGAAAAGGAGAGACGTTATTGCAAATTAAGTATAGTAAATATTCAGTAAAATATATTAATGCTGCCGACAAACCAACGAAGAAACGTCTAAAAGAAGCCATTGAAAAAATACCGTTTGGAGATATCAAAAAATTGCAAGGTACAGATAACGGATATCGTTTAAGGGTTGGAGATTTAAGAGTGCTGTTTTCAATCGAAGGTGATATAATATATATTGATAATATTATTCCAAGAGGACAGGCATATAAAAGACTATAGGAGCAGGTGATAGAACATGAGTAAAGAAATGTTAAAAAATTTAATAGAGCTGGTTCCGGATAATGATATTGATACTTTGTATAAAGTAATTGTAAAATTTGTGCCTGAAGAGATTCCCGAACCAGAAGAACTGGAAGCGTTAAGAGTTGGTAGAGAAGACAGGGCGGTGCATGGAACGATACCGCATGAGGCTATAAATTGGGATTAAGACAGAAGGGAATAAAAGTTAAGAAGCATGGTTCAGGAAATTGATTTGGATAAAATAGATATAAATGCAGAGCCACCCACGGAGGAACCTGCCAGACAATATTACTTTATGGCAAAATGCCGTCAATATGTCAGGGAGGAAGGTGAACGCCTGGGTCGTCCTTTAAGTGCAGCGGTGGTAAATTTCGGCTGCCAGATGAATGCGCGGGACTCTGAGAAATTAAACGGCATCCTTGATACGGTGGGCTATGAGCTTACAAACAGTGAGGAGGCTGATTTTGTCATTTACAATACCTGTACCGTCCGGGAGAACGCCAACAACAAGGTTTACGGGCGGCTGGGTTACTTAAATACCTGTAAAAAGAACAATCCCCACATGAAAATCGCCCTCTGCGGCTGTATGATGCAGGAGCCTGATGTGGTGGAAAAGCTAAGAACCAGCTACCGTTTTATCGATTTGATTTTCGGCACCCATAATATCTACAAATTCGCAGAGCTTTTGGTGGCAGCCTTTGAGCAGCAGGGAATGGTCATTGACATCTGGGAGGATACCCAAAAGATTGTGGAGGATCTGCCCGTAGAGCGCAAATTCTCCTTCAAATCCGGGGTCAATATCATGTTTGGCTGCAATAATTTTTGCAGCTACTGCATTGTGCCTTATGTGCGGGGCCGTGAGCGGAGCCGTGATCCCAAGGATATTATCAGAGAAATCGAGAAGCTGGCCGCCGACGGAGTGGTGGAGATTATGCTTTTGGGACAGAATGTCAATTCCTATGGCAAAAATCTGGACAAGCCCATGACCTTCGCCGAACTTCTTAAGGAAATTGAGAAGATTGAGGGCATTGAGCGTATCCGCTTTATGACCTCCCACCCCAAAGATTTGTCCCATGAGCTGATTGAGGTGATGGCAAATTCCAAAAAGATTTGCCGCCACCTGCATTTGCCCCTCCAGTCGGGGAGCACGCAGGTTCTTGAGAAAATGAACCGTCGTTATACCAAGGAACAGTATTTAAGCCTGGTGGAAAATATCAGAGAGGCCATGCCGGATATTGCGCTGACCACCGATATTATCGTAGGCTTCCCCGGGGAGACGGAGGAGGACTTTGAGGAAACCATGGACGTGGTTAGAAAAGTTGGCTATGACAGTGCTTTTACCTTTATTTATTCCAGGCGCACCGGAACACCTGCGGCCGCTATGGACAATCAGGTGCCGGAGGATGTGGTGAAGGCCCGCTTTGACCGGCTGCTGAAGGAGGTACAGACCACTGCTGCCAGAAAGGCGGAGCAGCTTACCGGACAGACACAGCCCATTTTGGTGGAAGAAATCAACCGTCAGGATGCCTCCCTGGTATCGGGGCGTCTCTCCAACAATTCCGTGGTACATATTCCGGGAGACGCGTCCATGATTGGGAAGCTGGTAGATGTGACCCTTACAGAATGTAAGGGATTCTACTATTACGGAAAGCCGGTCCTTCATGAATAGGAAAATATTAAAAAAAGATTTTATTTTTCTGGGAATCCTTGTGCTGGCCGCAGTGGCCTTTCTACTCTGGTTTCTGCTGGGATACAAAAAGGATGGAAAGCAGGTAGAGCTCACCGTTGACGGGAAGCTGTACGGCACATACGATTTGGACAAGGAGCAGGAGATTCCCATCGAAATCGGGGGAGTGACCACCAATGTCCTGGTGATAAAGGACGGTCAGGCAGACATGGCAAAAGCCGATTGTCCGGACCAGATTTGCGTGCGCCATGTAAGTATTTCCCATGTGGGTGAGAATATTGTCTGCCTGCCCAACAAGGTGGTGGCGGCCGTCACCGGGGAGGAGGAGGCCCCTCTGGATTCCGTGGTGCAATGAGCGGATGGAGAATAGTATGAAACATAAAAGTATCGGCAGAACCTGTGCTCTGCTTGGAATGCTGTTGGCCCTGGCTCTTCTGTGCAGCTACGTGGAGGCCCTGATTCCATTTAATTTTGGAGTCCCGGGGATTAAGCTGGGACTTACCAACATTGTGGTGATTCTCACCATGTATCTGGTGGGCCTTAAGGAAGCCCTTCTGGTATCTGTGGCAAGAATTATACTGGCAGGATTTTTGTTCGGCAACCCCTTCACCATTGTCTACAGTCTGGCCGGTGGAATTTTAAGCTTTCTGGTGATGGTATTTTTAAAAAATGCGTTGAAATTAAATGTGATTTCCGTCAGCGCGGCAGGCGGTGTGTTCCACAATCTGGGTCAGCTTATTGTGGCGGCTCTGGTGGTTGAGAACATGAACCTGCTTTATTATATGTCGATTTTATTTTTTGCAGGACTGCTGACGGGGGTATTGATAGGTATCGTTAGCCGGGAGATTCTAGCAAGATTGTTCCACTAATAACAAATTTTAAAAAAGAGATTGGAGACTCCTATGTATTCTTATATTAAAGGTGAACTGGTGGAGATGACGGAGGAAGCCGTCGTGGTGGAAAACCACGGCATCGGCTACAACATTCGGATTCCACAGAGCTTACTGGATTCTCTTTTGGGGATTGGCCAGGAGGTCAAAATCTATACCTATACATATGTACGGGAGGATGCCATGCTGCTGTACGGCTTTCTCACCCGGGATGATTTGAATGTGTTCAAGCTTCTTTTGGGCGTCAACGGTGTGGGTCCCAAAGGCGCCCTGGCCATCCTGTCGGTGATGACGCCGGATGATTTGCGTTTCGCAGTGCTGGCAGATGACGACAAGACCATTGCTAAGGCTCCCGGTATCGGAAAAAAGACGGCACAGAAGCTGATTATCGAATTAAAGGATAAATTAAGCCTGGAGGATGCCTTTGCCCTGAAATCCCGGAATATGGCGAGAGACGGTGAAGTCTCCTCCGAAATACAGACGGCGAAGCAGGAGGCTGTGCAGGCGCTGGTGGCATTGGGGTATTCCTCCGGGGAGGCCATGAAGGCTGTAAATACCGTGGACCTTACTGAGGAACCCACCGTAGAGGAGATTTTAAAGGCAGCCTTAAAGCAGATGGCATTGCTATAAGGGGACGGATATGGAAAAACGAGTAATTTCAACAAAGGTACAGGAAGAGGACTTAAAAATTGAAAAGGGCCTTAGGCCCCAGCTCCTTGAGGAATACATCGGTCAGGAGAAGGCAAAGCAGAATCTGCGCATCTACATAGAAGCCGCCAGACAACGGAAGGAGGCTTTGGACCATGTGCTGTTCTACGGTCCTCCCGGCCTGGGAAAAACCACGTTGGCCGGAATCATCGCCAATGAGATGGAGGTCCGCATTAAGATTACCTCGGGGCCGGCCATCGCTAAGCCAGGAGAGATGGCAGCCATCTTAAGCGCCCTTCAGGAAGGGGATATCCTCTTTGTGGATGAAATTCACCGGCTGAACCGGCAGGTGGAAGAGGTCTTGTATCCGGCCATGGAGGACTTTGTCATTGACGTGATGATTGGCAAAGGCCAGGGGGCCCGCTC
>CAPNGW010000131.1 GCA_948665105.1 uncultured Lachnospiraceae bacterium | reverse complement strand
GGGCCGCCCCTCCTTCGGGAGCACCGGCTTTATCAGGCGGACTGGCTGCTTCGATATTATCATTTTGAAGTTTCAGAGCTTTTGAGTGAGGACCGGCCGGATTTCAATATTTTTCTGGACCCCAAGTGCGACTGGGCCCTGCGGCACCTGGAATATTTCCCCGTGGAGATTAACCGGGCTGACTATCATACTCTGCTTCGGGTTCCCGGAATCGGCTATAAGTCTGCCAGCCGCATTGTGAAGGCCCGGAAGCAGTCTGTACTGACCTTTTCCGATTTGAAGAAAATCGGAGTTGTGTTAAAGCGGGCATTATACTTTATTACATGTGGCGGGCGGATGATGTACAACACCAAGTTGGAGGAGGATTATATCTGCCGGAATCTCATGGGGGATAAGACGCAGATTCCCAGGGAGATTCGGGAAAGCGGATATCAACAGCTAAGCCTCTTTGACGAAGGGATGGTGGCTTCGAATTCCTCCTCCAGCTTTCAGAAGATACTCGGAGCCTGACAACAGCCATTGCAAGCGCTGGCTGGCAGCCTGATTCCGTGTTCTCATTTGGCAATGCCGCAGATTTCGGTTAATCCATGCCGGGAAAGGAGCCTCTTAGAATGAAAGTACTGGTGTGCGAAAACAGCATAGACGGTATTTTTTCCGGTATTTACCGGGCTTATGACAGTCGGTACGGGCATAATAGCATAAGACTCACCACTTTGGATGTTTTAGATGGGTATGAGTTATTCTGCGAATACGAAGAGGTTCCCGTGAATCCGGAGAACAGCCGCAAGGTGGCAGATACCCTGCACAATCGAATGGGACAGGAGGTATATTCTGAAATCTGTCATGCCATCAACGCCTATGAGGCAGAAAAAGACAAAAGAAAAAATATAAGCAAGGCCGAGGCTGTATATAAGACAGTGGTTTTAGGTCTTTCCATGGAGCAGTCCTCTAAGATTCTAAATTATCTGGGCAATCCTTACGTGGCCCGGGTATTTCAGCTTGCCAGAAGCGCCGGCAACGAAGCCCATCATCTCCTGGGCTTTCTTCGGTTTAGCGAGCTTGAGAACGGCACGTTATTTGCCCGGATTCATCCCAGGAACAATGTACTCACCGTGCTGGCAGAGCATTTTGCAGACCGGCTTCCCATGGAGAATTTTATTATCTATGATGAGAACCGCAAAACAGCCGCCCTTCACAAGAAGGGCAGTGGCTATCTGCTGGCGGAGGTCCCCGACGCGGATGAGGAATTTATGAACCGGTTTTCTGACAAAGAGAAGGAGTATCGGCAGCTTTGGCTGGAATTTTTTCACAGCATCGCCATCGAGGCCCGTAAGAATCCCAGGCTCCAGAGACAGAATATTCCCAGGCGGTTCCGGCAGGATACGGTGGAGCTGGCCCATGAGAGAGATTCCATCGCCGGGCACAAGACAGAAAGGAACTATTAGTGATGAAACATATCCTGATTATCGATGATGATATGCATATCGGAAATATGCTTGAGGAAGCCCTCTCCAAGGAGGGTTATGGCGTTCTCCGCGCATATTCGGGAACGGAAAGCTTATATGTACTGTCGAAGGTAAGGCCGGACCTTGTATTGCTTGATCTGATGCTGCCGGGGCTTTCGGGGGAAGATGTGCTGCCCTATATCAAGGACATACCTGTCATTGTGGTAAGCGCCAAGATAGATATTGACAATAAAGTGTCTTTACTACTTGACGGTGCTGTGGACTATGTCACAAAGCCCTTTCACATGAAGGAGCTTCTGGCCAGAATTGCCGTACAGCTTCGCAAAAGTGCTGCTATGCCCGCCGCCTCCTCCTTAACCTTTGATGATATCACCCTCCATCCAGACACCCATACTGCAGCCATTGATACCACCGAAATACGATTGACAAGAACGGAATGTGCAATTCTCAAAATACTTATACAAAATCAAACATAGGTTGTTACCAAATCTCTTTTGCTGGATCGGATTAGCCAGGATACTCCGGACTGTACGGAAGGTTCCCTTAAAATGCATATAAGCAATTTACGAAAAAAGCTTCGTGAAGTGAATGGCAAAGATTACATAGAAGCTGTCTGGGGAATTGGCTTTAAAATGCGGTCTTAGTGGGAAATTACACAGATGAGCCTTCTTTCATTGCCCTGGGAATCAAATACCCCGCTGCAAGCAACGGGGTATTTGACCCTCGCGGCATTCGTCAAATATCCATGTATACATGGCTATTTTCCCCATTGCTCGCGGATATATCTTTACTGTTTCTTTACGGTTTCCTTTACCGCATTCTTTACCTTTCCCCGGTACAATGTAAGCACCATATAAAGGAGGTTGATCTTATGGATTATGTTCTTAGAACAAACGCTCTAAGTAAAAGCTACAAAGATTTCAAAGCGTTAAACAGCCTGTCCATGAATATTCCAAAGGGAGCAATTTACGGCTTTGTTGGAAAAAACGGCGCCGGCAAGACAACGCTCATACGTCTCATCTGCGGATTGCAGGAGCCTGGGTCCGGCGATTATACGCTGTACGAAAGAAAAAGCACCCACAAGGATATTGTGAAGTCACGCAGGAGAATGGGCGCTGTGGTGGAAACTCCGTCCATTTATCTGGATATGACAGCGGAGGATAATCTTAAGCAGCAGTACCGTATACTGGGACTTCCGTCTTTTGACGGACTGACCGATATTTTAAAATTAGTGGGACTTGAAAATACCGGGAAGAAGACATCAAAGAATTTTTCTCTTGGTATGCGCCAGAGACTGGGGATTGCAATCGCCCTTGTTGGGGACCCGGATTTCCTGGTGCTGGATGAGCCTGCCAACGGTCTTGACCCACAGGGCATTATTGAAATTCGGGAATTGATTTTAAAGCTTAACCGGGAGCAGCAGATTACCGTTTTGATTTCCAGCCATATCCTGGATGAATTATTCAGGCTTGCAACTCACTACGGCTTTATTGATGGCGGAACCATTGTAAAGGAAATCAGCGCAGAGGAATTGGAAGCGGCCTTAAGGAAATGTGTTCGTATGGAGGTCACCAATACAAAGGCTCTTGCCCGTATCCTTGATGAGCTGAATATCGATTATAAAATTCTTACTGACACTCTTGCGGACGTCTATGCCAAAGTCAATGTGTCCCATCTGGCAGCCACATTGGCAAAGGAAGGCTGTGAAGTGATTTCCATGCAGGAGAGGGATGAAAGTCTGGAGAGCTATTATGTGAATCTTATAGGAGGTGGCTGCCATGTATAAACTGTTATCTGCCAATTTGTCCCGTCTCAAAAAAGACAAGGTCTTTTGGCTCTGTATGGGTGTCATGGTGGTTTATTCCATTCTCTACATGCTCAATGGATGCAAGCAGGCCATTTCCATGTCTGAGTATCATCACAGCCTTGACCACTACTATTTTCAGTTTGCAATTTCACTGGGAATGTTCTGTGCGTTGTTCACCAGCATGTTCCTGGGCACGGAATACAGCGACGGAACCATCCGCAACAAAATTGTTGTGGGTCACACAAGGACGGACATCTATCTTGCCAACCTGATTACCGTCTTTGCCGCCACGTTGCTTATGATGGCGGTATGGCTGGCGGGATCCCTCGTGGGCATTCCTACTCTCGGCCTCTGGGAGATGGGCATTCCCGGCCTCCTGCTTAATCTGGTGATTGCTGTGATGTTTGCAGCAGCCTTTTCGTCCATATTTACCTTTGTGTGTATGCTCACCACCAATAAATCCATCGCGGTGGTCATCTCTATTCTGCTGTTTTTGGGACTTCTCATCTTTGCCAGCACATTATACAATGGGCTGAATCAACCGGAGATGGCCAGCGGAATTCAGCTGACTGCAAACGGACTGGAAATGACTGATCCCTCTCCCAATCCGGCGTATGTCAGTGGTGCCAGGAGAGCAGTATATGAATTTCTCATTGATTTTCTGCCCACAGGGCAGGGCCTTAGGATGTGGCAGCTGGAAATCCTTCATCCCGTCCGTATGATGATATCCTCTGTGTTGATTACCCTTTTTGCCACATTTGGCGGAGTATTTATTTTCAAAAGAAAGAATCTTAGGTAAGGAGATAACGATGGAGCATTGGTTATGGGCTGTCGTCGGCATTATGGCCGTATTCATTTCTGCCCTGGTTGTAAAAATCTGTATCTTACAAAAAGCCGCAAAGGAAATTGAAAACGCCTTTGCCCACAGGCTCATAACCGACACCAACACCCTGATGGATATTTCCAGCAGGGACAAATACATGCGTAGTCTGGCAAACACCATGAATGTTCAGCTTCGACAGCTCCGTATACAGCGCCGCCGTTTTCAGCAGGGGGACATGGAGCTTAAGGATGCCATTACAAATATCTCTCACGATTTGCGGACACCTCTGACCGCCATCCTGGGATATCTGGACCTGCTTGAGCAGGAGGAAACGTCTGAAACAGCGAAAAGATATATTGAAGTAATCAGAGACCGGGCAGAAATGTTGATGCAGCTGACGGAGGAGCTGTTTTGCTACTCCGTTGTCGTCTCAAGGGAAGATGATACCTTAAGAGAGGCCGTGGTAATTAACAGCCTTCTGGAGGAGAGCGTGGCAGCATTCTACACTGCTTTAAGGGAGCGTAATATTACCCCTGTGATACGGATGCCTGAAGCAAAAGTGATTCGCACCCTTAACCGCTCCTCCGTATCCCGGGTGTTTTCCAATCTTCTAAACAACGCCATTAAGTACAGCGACGGCGATTTGACCATCACACTGTATGAAACAGGAGAAATTGTTTTTGCCAATACTGCATCCCGGTTAAATGAAGTACAGGCGGGCAAGCTCTTTGACCGTTTTTACACCGTGGAGGCCGCCAGAAAGTCCACAGGTCTGGGCCTGTCCATAGCCAGAACCCTGGTGGAGCAGATGAAGGGATTCATATCCGCAAAATATGAGAATCACAGGCTGAGTATTCATATTCTCTTTCCGGATGATAAGGAGAATTAAGCTTTATTTATCCTCATAATGACCCTTGCATTGTTTCACAAATACAGTTTCTTCTCCTATTTCATAAACAAGACGGTCTTTATCATTGATGCGGCGACTCCAAGTACCATTTTTATCACCTTTCAATGGCTCTGGCTTTCCTATTCCCTCATAAGGTGTTCGTTGAATTTCCTTTAACAATAAGTTAATTCTCTTCAAGGTCTTTTTGTCCTGAGTTTGCCAATAGAGATATTCTCCCCAGGCACTTTCTGCAAACGTGATTCTACTCATCAGCCATAGCCTCCAATTCTTCCATGGATTTGACTATAACTCTCCCTTCTTCAATTTGACGCTCTGCTTTATCCAGCTGCCGCATATTAGATTCAGAATAAAACGGATCTATTGGCGCTGTGATTTCAAAAGGGATTGTGCGGTCACGCAAAACCTTTTTCGCATAAATCATAAAAAAGGTAGTGAGGTTCATCCCCATTTCTTCACATATCTCATCCAATTCCTTTTTTATATTATCATCGAATCGCAAACTTACTGTTGTCATTTTCATCACCTCTTGCATTAAAAATATCATATTTTGAATGATTTTGCAATCATTTTCTTTCATTTGTATTCTTTTTGTTGGGAATCTTATCAACAGACAAACCAGTCCGGCACGGGGCTTCGCATATTGTCGTACCAGGAAAGCACCTCTCTGGCCTGGTTCAGCATGGTATCCACCTGCTGTTGTCCATAGGGGATTGCCCAATACACGGACGAAAGGGTGTTACTGGAAATATAAAGGGCAAGCAGCTTCCAGAAATCAAGGGGCACCTCCCCTTCAAAGTAGCCCTTTACCATTCCTGAGGCAAATAGCGGAGACTTTTGTGCACACCATACAATACGGTTAAATTCTTCCCAGGGGTCACCGTAATCGTTACGGTCAAAATCAATAATATTCAGCTTACCTGCGGTGTCAATAATCATGTTTCCGATATGATAATCTCCATGCTGGTATACCTGGGGTCTGTCTTTCAGCAAATGGCGGTTTTCATTTATATAGTCAATAAAAGCCTGCCCGTTTTCATATTTTATGGGGCATTCCCTGTACTTTTGTATTTTCAGGTCCATTTTCCGGTTAAACCGGATTTCCCAAGCCTCCTGGGTTTCAGGGGCCGGAATGGAATGAATCATCCGAAGCATCTTGCCGGCGTCAAGACCGTATGCATACTGCTGATTCTCAGGCAGAGTGGTTATGACGCTGTCCGCATTCACGCCCTCAATCCATTTCTGGATGGAGTAAACGCCTTCCTCACAGGTACCAAACTCAACAGGTGCACACATGGGAACGCCGAGAGCCGCCACCTGTTTCATCCTGTTGAATTCAGACTGCTTTGCCTCATACCTGGTCATGTCAGAAATACGTAGCAAATACTGTGTACCGCTCTTATCCGTAATGCAGTATTTCTTATCCCCTGACCAGCCCTTGTCTATGGGTTCTTTGCTTATATAAGTAATCCTTGACATATCACCAATAATATTGCTAAGCCTTACAAACTGCTCCAAGGTCAGAGCCTCCCCCCGAACACTGGGAGAAAGGCCAAGCTTTTCAATGGCTCCTGCAATCTGTTCCTTTGAAAGCCTAAGCTCCCCGGAATTGGAAAGACCATTGACCAGTGTCTTTCTCCGCTGGTTGAAGGATGCCCGAATCAGCCGGAACAAAAGCTGTTCATCCGCCACCTCCACCGGAGGCTTTTCATGGCGGGTAAGGCGGATAACCGCGCTTCCCA
>CAPNGW010000130.1:5818-6767 GCA_948665105.1 uncultured Lachnospiraceae bacterium | reverse complement strand
CCCAGGGATGAAGCCGACGCTGTCCGTATGCTGTCTGTGCTAAGCGGCAGCACCCACAGTGTATTTACCGGTGTGGCCCTGATTTACCGGGCCGGGGGGACAGAGCAGGTATTAAATTTTTACCAGGAAACAAGGGTGACCATGTACCCCATTTCTCCTGAAGAGATACAGGCTTACGTCAGAAGCGGGGAACCCATGGACAAGGCGGGAGCATACGGCATTCAGGGCAGAGGCGCTGTTTTTATTGAGAAAATTGCAGGAGACTACAATAATGTGGTGGGGCTGCCCGTGGCCAGGGTATATCAGGAAATGAAAAAGTTGGGAGTTGCCATTTCGGAAAATGTATACTATGATTAAGAAAAAGCAAAGAGGGAAGAGCCATGAATGAATTCGATGAAACTGTTTTGAAAGCATTTTTACAGCAGCAGTCCCGCCTGTTCCCGGAGGAGGTGGCTTCCAGCATGGAGGAAGCGGAGGCCTTCCTGGAGGACTGCATGGCGGTGGTCTGTGAGAATCTTAAGGAAGTCAGGGAATATTTTAAGGAGATCGGAACGGATATTGCCCAAATGGATGACCGGCAGCTGGCGGAATCCGCGGAAGTCTTTGCAATTCCCGACGGGAGATATCTGGTGGTGGAGGCATAGGAGTTATGAAGATACGACGGAAGAAAAAGGTGCAACAGCTTGTATGTGGACTGACCCTGGTGCTTCTGGCTGCCGGAACCCTTGCCGGATGCAGGGTGGGTGACACCGAGGTGGTGCTGGGCAGTGAATTCCACCGGGAGGAGGTATTCCGTATTAATGATGAGAGCTGCTCACTGGCGGAGGCAAAGGTCTTTTTGACAAATTATCAGAATATATACGGAACGGTCTACGGGGTGAATCTGTGGGAGCACGACTTTGAAGAGAACAGCCTGGAGCAGTATGTGAAGGACCTGACAATTTCCCAG
>CAPNGW010000130.1:0-5808 GCA_948665105.1 uncultured Lachnospiraceae bacterium | reverse complement strand
CTGGCCCAGATTATCATCATGGATTTTCTGGCCCAGGAACAGGAAATCAGTCTGACAGAGGAGGAGCTTTTAAGCGTAGGGGAAGCGGCGAAGGCATACTACGGATCCCTGAGCAAGGCGGAAATTGATTATATGGACGTGGATGAAGCCTGTATCGCCAAGCTGTACCGTCAGTACGGGCTGGCCAACAAGCTGTACGCCAGCCTGACCGTTGGCATTGACGCGGAGGTCAGTGACGATGAGGCCCGGGTCATGGAAGCCCGGCAAATCTATGTCACCAGCCAGGAGGATGCTCAGGCAGTGGAGGAAGGGCTCCGGGATAAGGCGGATTTTCTTACCATGGCAGGTACATACAATGAGGCAAAGACCATAGACATCACCTTTGGGAGAGGAGAGCTGCCCCCGGAAGTGGAGAAGGTCGCTTTTGCCCTGAAGAAGGAAGAAATCAGTGGGAAGATTGCTGTGGAAGACGGAGGGTATTACTTCATCGAATGCCTGAACAATTACAATCCGGAGCTGACAGAGGCCAACAAGCAGGTGATTTTAGAGAGGCGTCGGAAGGAATCCTTTGACGACGTTTACGATGCCTTTGTGACGACCTTGTCTTCGGAGCTGAATGAGGAGCTGTGGGACAGTGTTCGTGTGGAAGCTTCCGAGGAAATACAGACAGACAGTTTTTTTGAGACATACGCAAAATATTGTACCTGGTAGGGAAAAAAATTGCTTATTTTGTAAAAAATGTGTTGAATATTGTCGATAAATATGGTATGAGTATATATATAGATATTATGTAATCAATAATAAGGAGATGGGAGTTATCATGCTGAAGAAACTGAATAACTGGAAACTGAAGAAAAAGCTGAATTTTGGTTACAATGTTGCCATTATACTAATGGTGATATCTGCTGTCATCAGCATCATTGGACTGGCTGTTTTGTACAGTTCCATGAGTGACTTTGTGAATAAGGTTCAGAAAGCGGACGCGGCTGTCAGGATGTGTCGGATTAATGTGAACATTGCAGCGAGAGATGTTCGTGAGATGGCCTTGTACTTGCACTTGGATGAGCAGGATAGGGAAACTTTGGGCATAGATGTGGATTACCGTGCAGAAGTAGAAGAAATAGTTCCGCAGCTTGGTGATGAGCTGGCTACCCTGCAGGAAACCGGGGTCGTTGATTCTCAGCAGTTCAATACTTATCAGACAGCTATCGAAGAGTGGGCCAACGTTGCTTACCAGATTATCGGCTTGCTGGAGGAAGGGTCGGCAGAGTCTGTAGAACAGGCAAATGTAATGCTTCTTACCTCCTGTTCCCCCAAGCTGACTGAAGTTGGAAATCTGGCAAAGGCCATAAACGATCAAACAAATGAACTCAAGGCTTCTGCTATCTTTACCACCCAGGTTGTTGCTGTTGGAGTAGGACTTCTTGTTGTAATCTTTGTTCTAATCGCGTTTATCATATGTAAGAGAATCGGAGCTTTGGTGGTGAAATCCATCCTGACTCCCGTTCAGGAGATTCGTAAGGTGGTTGAAGGATTATCTGAGGGAGATTTGCATACCCAGCTGGAGTACCATTCAGAGGATGAGCTGGGACATCTGTCAGACAGCCTCCGCAGTTCCTTTGCTACTTTGAGCTCTTATATTGACGACTTGTCCAGAGCTATGGGTGAGTTTGCCAAGGGTAACTTTGACGTGCAGCCCGAGGTGGAATGGAAGGGCGATTTCGTGGGAATTTTGGAAGCCGCTTTGGCATTTGAAGCAAGTATGGCCAAGACCGTTGCCGGTATTCAGCGTGTGGCTGGACAGGTATCCGGTGGTTCTGAGCAGGTGGCAGCAAGCTCCATGGATTTGGCCCAGGGTGCAACAGACCAGGCCGGTGTTACCGAGGAATTGACAGCAACCATTGAGAACGTGGCTGAGCAGGTAGCCATGAACGCTGAAAGCGCCAAGGAAATCAGCAAGAAGGTTGCAGATGTGGCAGACGAAGTAAACAGCTGTGACCAGAAGATGCATGAGATGGTTTCTGCCATGAGTGAAATCAACAGTGCTTCCAGAGAAATCAGCAAGATTATTGCGACTATTAATGATATTGCTTCCCAGACCAATCTGCTGGCTCTGAATGCATCCATTGAGGCTGCAAGAGCAGGTGAAGCAGGCAAGGGCTTCGCAGTTGTGGCAGATCAGGTATCCGTTCTGGCCTCTCAGAGTGCGGATGCGGCCAAGGAATCCACTGCATTGATTGAGACTTCTGTGAAGTCTGTGGAGAAGGGTATGGTTATCGCAGATGAGACCGCAGAGCAGCTTGTGAATGTAGTATCCGGTGCACAGGTGGTAAGTGAAGAGGTAAATCGCGTGGCCGCGGCCCTTGAGGAGCAGGCAGACTCCATGAACCAGATTAATGAAGGTGTTGGACAGATTAATGACGTAGTCCAGACCAACTCCGCTACTTCAGAGGAATGTGCAGCAGCCAGCCAGGAAATGAGTGGACAGGCTGAAACATTGAAGGATTTGATTCGCCAGTTCAAGGTGCAGGAGTACGAAGAGTAGTATTGATTCAATAATAGGCACAGCCTTCGGAGGAAAATCCGTAGGCTGTGCTTTTTTGATGATATTTTATCAATCAAAATCGGGAGAACCAATTTCAATGTCAGGAGAATAAAACGCCCCGGCGCACAGCCGGGGCATTCTTTCATAGGTACTGCTATTTTGCCAGAAGCATCATAATCTCATTGCTCCTGGTGATAAATTTGCTCATATCATCCGGGGTCAGGGGATGATTGGAAATCAAAGCCAGGTCATAGAGCTGCTGGCAGAACATGGGAACATGCTCAGAATCCTTATTGGTGAGGATATACTGTACCAGAGCGTTGTTGGCATTCAGGGTGAGTGTGGCGTCGCCGCCGAACATGGAGGAATCCATACCGGCCATACCGTACATCTTCATCATATCCTGCATTCTGCGTCCTTCCTCGGAGAGGGTAATGACGGAGGAAATGGAGGCATTTTTCAACTTCTCTACCTTCACATTTAGGTTGTCCCGGCCCAAAGCCTTTCGGAAAGTCTCTGTGAGGGTTGTGGTGGCTTCCTTAAGCTCCTCCCCGGAGGTCTCCTCCTTCATGGAGTCGGTGACATCGGAGTCAATGCGCTGGAAACGGAACTTTTCATTTCTGCGTTCCAGCTGGGTGATGAAGGAGGTGTCAATGTTATGATTGAGAATCACCGCATCCATACCCTGCTCCTTGAACATGTTGATGTACTGGCTCTGCTGCTGTACATCCGTTACATAGTAGATGGTCTTGCGGGTATCCTTTTCTTCCTCCTCCTGGGAAGAGCCTTCTGTACCGACATCTTCTGCGCCGTCGGAGACAACCTCAGCCTCCACCTTGTTGCCGTTTTCGTCAACAGCTTCCTCTGTAGCCGCTTCCTCGTCGGCCTTCAGACACTCGGGGAGGGTCAGATACTGGTCACTGAGATTCTTAAACAGGATGTAATCGTTCATTTTGTCGCAGAATTTCTCGTCCTTTAAGCATCCGAACTTGATAAAGGGGCTGATGTCGTCCCAGTATTTTTCGTAGTTCTCCTTTTCGGTTTTGCACATGCCAGCCAGCTTATCGGCCACCTTCTTGGTGATGTAATCAGAAATCTTTTTCACGAAGCCGTCGTTCTGGAGAGCGCTTCTGGATACGTTCAGGGGCAAATCCGGGCAGTCGATAATGCCCTTTAAGAGCATCAGAAATTCCGGAATCACTTCCTTGATATTATCAGCGATAAATACCTGATTATTGTAAAGCTTAATCACGCCCTCAATGGAGTCATATTCCGTGTTGATTTTCGGGAAGTACAGAATACCCTTTAAGTTGAAGGGGTAATCCATATTCAGGTGAATCCAGAAAAGGGGCTCCTTGTAGTCCATAAATACCTTGCGGTAGAAGGCCTTGTAGTCATCATCGCTGCACTCGTTGGGATGCTTCGTCCACAGGGGATGGATGTCGTTTAAGGGAACGGGACGCTTAACAATCTTTGCCTTTTCCTGGCGGGGAGATATCTCCACCTGCTCCTTGGTGCCGTCCTCCTTTTCATTCTCCTCGTACTTGGCTTCCTCCACAATGGTCTCCACAACGGTATCCTTCTCCGTCACTTCCTCAGCGGGGATGGTCTCGTATTGGGTCTCTGCGTCAGCCTTGCTTAAAAAGATGGGGATGGGCATGAAGGAACAGTATTTCTCCAGCACCTCCCTTGCCCTGTATTCGTTGGCAAATTCCAGGCAGTCCTCATTTAAGAAGAGGGTAATTTCAGTGCCGACTCCTTTCTTGGCGCCGTCGGACATGTCAAATTCCGTACCTCCATCGCACTCCCAGTGTACAGGGGTCGCACCCTCCTGGTAGGAGAGAGTGTCGATGTGCACCTCGTCAGCTACCATGAAAGCAGAGTAGAAGCCCAGACCGAAGTGCCCGATAATCTGCTCCTCGTTGGCCTTGTCCTTATATTTCTCAAGGAAATCTGTGGCTCCGGAAAAGGCAATCTGGTTGATATACTCCTCCACCTCGCCGGCGGTCATGCCAAGGCCGTTGTCGATGAATTTTAACGTTTTTTCCTGGGGATTGACGATAACCTGAATGTTTGGCTCATAGTCATCCGGCAGGGAATATTCCCCCATCAAATCCAGCTTTTTCAGCTTGGTAATGGCATCGCAGCCGTTGGAAATCAGCTCGCGGTAGAAAATATCATGGTCGGAATAGAGCCATTTTTTTATGATTGGGAAAATATTGTCGCTGTTGATGGAAAGGCTTCCATGCTTGTTGCTCATAAAATACACTCCTTTTTTCTTAATTTTTAACTCTAAAGAAAATTTTAATACTGAATAAAGGAAAAGTCAATAAAAATTTAGCACTCATTTATTAAGAGTGCTAACAAAAGAATGAAAACCCAGGAAAAACGAGGGATTGGACAATTCTTAAAAGTTTATAAACAAAGGGTATTGAAATATGGACATGCGATATTCTATAATAAAGGCAGGAAATGTGAGGTAGAAAAATGTTACAGCAAAAGAATAAATCCAGTATGATTGAAGGAAATCCGGCCAGGCCGTTGATTCTTTTTACAATTCCCATGATTGTGGGGAATCTGTTTCAACAGTTTTATAATATTATTGACTCCATGGTGGTGGGAAACGTTGTTGGAGAGAAGGCCCTGGCGGCAGTGGGGGCCTCCACAGCCATTACCATGCTCTTTGTGATGATTGCCACGGGCACGGGAATCGGCTGCTCCGTGGTGATTTCCCAGCTGTTTGGGGCGGGACGGCTTGCAAAGATGAAGACAGCCATTTCCACGGCGCTTTTGTCTGTTCTTGGCTTTAGCATTGTGCTGAGCATTGTGGGCATGCTCATCAACCGGGGGCTTTTGACGCTGATGGGGACGCCGGATGATGTAATCGGTGACGCGGTCACTTATCTGCAAATTTATTTTTACGGATTCGTGTTTTTATTTTTGTATAATGCCTTTTCAGCCATTTTCAATGCGCTGGGGGATTCGGTAAAGCCCCTGGTCTTTCTGATATTTTCCTCCCTTTTGAATATCGGACTGGATATCTATTTTGTGGCGGAGCTTAAGATGGGTGTGGCCGGTGTGGCCGTGGCTACCCTGATTGCCCAGGGAGTGTCGGCGGTGCTGTCCTTTGGATTCCTGATGCGGAAATTAAAGGGCATTGTCACAGAGCCTTATGCAAAGTATGATGCAGAGCTTCTTAAAAATATGGTGACGGTGGCCATTCCCACCACCATCCAGCAGTCCATTGTATCGGTGGGCATGCT
>CAPNGW010000129.1 GCA_948665105.1 uncultured Lachnospiraceae bacterium | reverse complement strand
ATGGAACGTACTACGAAATCATCCGTAGATTGTCCGGTGGCTGCAGCGATGGCCGCTGCAATAACTGCTGCCAGTTCAAAATCATCCTGCGATGCAGCCTGGGGCGCTTCCTCCACAGGCTGGAAAGCCGCCTGGGCAGGAGCTTGTACACCTTCTCCCTGATTCTTTTTGTCCTTAAGCTTCTTCTCCAGCTTTGGAATCACCGAGAAACAGGAAATAATCAGGCAAATCACAATCAGCATGATGAACACGGTTCCCATACCCATCAGGGTATTCAGCGCCGCCTTCTGCATTTTCTCTCCGGTGGTATACACCAGGTCCACGGTGGTGTTTTCCACAGACATGTCCCGGTTGCTGTACACGATGGAGAATATCACAGGGCGGTTCTCAAATTTCAAAATCAACTCCGTGTTGGTACTCTTGCCGGTTTTCGTTACGTTGAAGCTGTCAACACCGATAAATTCTCCGGCCTGCTCCTTGACACTGACCCAGCTTCTCATCAGCGCCAGCTGTTCCTTCATGCCCACATTGGCTTCCATTACCGCAATCTGTTCTGCTTCCGACATGGAGTCAATCTGTTCTATAGCAGCCTCCACCTGGGTTATGTCCATGGCCAGCAAATTCTGCCAGGTCATAGTTGCCGCCTGCTCCAGCTCATCATAGCTCATGCCGTTATAGTCTATGGACCTTTGGTCCTGCCCACAGGCCGCAAGGCCAAGGATGCAAAGGCATATCAGGAGCATGGATAATAATTTTTTTCTCATACGCATCACCCTTTACTTTGCACCATGCTTCTTCATGGGCCCTTCTACTCTCTTGCTGTATAACATTTCAAACGCTGCCACTGCGTACTTTCTCGTGCTTTCCGGCTGGATAATCAAATCCACATAGCCTCTTCCCGCCGCTGTCTGTACGCTGGACTGCAATGCTTCGTATTCTCTGGCCTTCTCGTCGATAAGGTCAGCATTCTCCTTCTCATACATAATCTTCGCTGCCAGCCTGGCATCCATCATGCCCACCTTTGCGCTGTCCCATGCATAGACAAGATCCGCACCCAGGGCTTTGGAATTCATAATTACGTATGGGCTGCCATAAGCGTTGCCAGTAATCACATTTACCTTGGGAACAGTGGCTTCCCCGAAGGCCTTGGTCAGGTGGGCCATAGCCCGTGCCAGTCCCTTTTCAGAACACATGGAGGCCGCAAACCCTTCCACATTGGTGAAGGTCAGAACGGGAATCTCAAAAGCGTCACAGAACGTCACAAACTCAGCAGCCTTATTACAGCCTCTGGCGGTAAGAGCCGCTTCAAATTCTTCTGTCTTATTGCCGTCCGCATCATAGACCTCTGTACAGTTTGCCACTGCCCCCACAGTCATACCATTAAGCTTAATAAATCCAATCACCATATCCCTGGCATAGTCCTTCTTGGTCTCCACAAATACGTGGTCATCGGATACGGCAGCCAGCAACAGGCGGGTATCCCCCTTCATGCCGGCAATTCCCTCACAGGCCCGGTTCAGATCATCGGTGCAGTCCTCATTGACTGTTCCTTCCAGCTGATTGCCGGGAAGCAGGCACACCAGCTCCCGAATGGCTGCAAATATTTCCTCTGCACTTCCCACACCATCCACAAATCCGCTGTGTCCGCTCTGGTACTGTGCACTGGCAGTATTGCACTTTTCCTCCGTATTTCCCGGAATGGCGTTGGGGGAATTCACAAATACCTTTCCGTCTGTCTCCACAAAAGTGAAGTCAGAGAGGGCCGGAACCACCGTAAGCCCACCGCCACAGCTTCCGAACACGGCGCAGAGCTGAGGAATCACCCCGCTTGCCATAGTCTGCTTTGCAAAAATCTCGCCCAGTCCCTGCAATGCATCCACAGATTCCTGCAGACGAATGCCTGCACAGTCAATAAGACCGATAATCGGAGCGCCCATCTTTATGGCCATGTCATAAAGGGCTGTAATCTTTCTGCTGTGCATCTCGCCGATGGTGCCCTTTAACACTGAGGCATCCTGGCTGTACACATAGACAAGATTTCCATCAATCAGGCCATACCCGGTAATCACTCCGTCGGACGGGGTGTCGGCCTTAGAAAGATTAAAATCTGTGCTTCGCGCCGTCACCATAGAGCCGATTTCCATAAAGCTCTTCTCGTCCAGCAGACTTAAAATTCGCTGTCTGGCCAAAGTATCTGTGCTGTTACTCATATCCTAACCTCCGTATATAAAATTTTTAAAATTTTCTCCGAGTTTAATTATAGTACTTTTCAGGTACTTAATCAATAGAAAAATCGTTAATTATTTCACATATTTCCTCTATTCTTTATATTGCAGTACAATTTTTTCGATTTCTACCCCTCCGTTTCCGAACAAAAGCTTAATATAATGATTTGGACCTATAATATCCCCAAGCTCTCTGCCTTCTGTTATGATTTTTCCACCTGTTCCCTGAACCATAATCGTATGCTTTAATGCATTATCAAGGTATACAGATATGGGAATCTGTGCAAGCTCTCCCGCATCTGACTTCATATGAAACACAATTTCGTAACGTCCTTCTTTCTCTAATGAGATTCCGAATAACTCAGTATGCCCTTGTTGTGCATGAATCCCTCTGCCATCAATGACAAGCTCATTCTCATCCTTGAAGCGGTAATACACCATATCCCTCCCGGATGCACAGGCTTCTATGGGGGCATCTTTTTCTTCAATCTCCTCAGGCGCAGCGTCTCCGACAGCACGCTTCATTGCCGGCGATTTCAAAATATAGTTCAGAATATTCTTTGCATTTCTCTGAAGGTCCCCTCTCGTAATAACCCCCTCATCGAGCTTGCTTCTTACATTGTCATGCTCCGGATTGCTCCCGGAATCCCTGACGCACATATACAAATCATTCTGTGCCATTACCATGGATGCTTTGTTTTCCACAACCGGCTGACACCCTTCTTCATTTGCTTTCGCCCACCAGTCCGTCATTACAATTCCCTTAAAGCCCCATTCTTTTCTGAGAATAGTTGTGCATAGGTCATAGCTTCCCGACGTCCATATACCATTAACAGCCCCATAAGTAGTCATGACAGAAGATGTATTTCCATTCCTGATGACGATTTCAAATCCTCTTAAATATATTTCCCGAAGCGCTCGCTCGGAAATCACGGAATCAATGACATGCCTGCCTTTTTCCTGATTATTTCCTGTAAAATGTTTAATGGTTCCCGTCACTCCGGCTTTTTTCATCCCGAGACACTGTGCGTTTCCTGTTTCCCCTGTTAAAAGCGGGTCCTCTGAGAAATATTCAAAATTACGTCCATTCAGTGGATTCCTGTGTATATTCATCCCCGGCCCCAGCAATGTATCCACTTTATTTTTCCGCAATTCCAGCCCCAGCAGATAATACAGCCTTTCTGAAAGTTCCGTATTGAAGCTGCTTGCCAGAGCTGTTCCATTCGGCAGAGAAAAGGCTATCGTTCCACAGTCCATTCGTATCCCTGACGGCCCGTTTGAACAGCATACTGCCGGAATCCCCAAAGCTTCAAGCCTGTCCGTCACTCCGCCGAAGGCTGCTGCTGTGCCTGGCGTTACTCTCGGACTGCACATTCCCTCACCACGAAATATATGAATCAAATCATCGTCCGTAAGCTGCCCTATAAACTCCTCCATGGATATTTTCTTTCTGTAAACATCCTCCAGGCGGTACTCCCTGTCCCCTGTATAAGCAATGTCTTCCTCTCTCCACCTTTGCATTCTCTCCTTCCAGTCATTGGTTCTGGTGGGGACTTTTTCCATGGCTGCACAGAGCATACCGGACTCCTCCACCGGTCTCATGCGTTCGTATGAAAGCACCGGTGCATATGCCTCTTCCAGCTGTTCAATCACTGTAATCTCTTCCACTTCATATCGGTCTGCATACGCTGCACTTCTCACATCTGTGCCAATATAGAAGTCATATGCGCCCTCTTCCAGTACATAAGCAGATTTGTGTCCGGTAATGCCACTGTCGTCATAGGATGCCAGATAATAAAGAGGCACCTCAATTGTAGTGGACTCTTTTTCATTTTGCCTTAACACCTTCGTCTTTTTAAAGGCCACAAGCTCTCTTTGGGGCTTTCCAAGCTTCCCCTGAGGAGCATTGACATATATCTGCACAACCTCTTTTCCCAGTATATCCTGGGTGTTCTCTACCTCCACCTGAAAAATAATGCTGGCTTTTGTGCATTCTTTTATCCTTCCGGTTACATGAAATGTAGTATAAGACAATCCATAGCCAAAGGGATACAGTACCTTTTCCTTTGCAAATGTCTCAAAATATCGATACCCCACATAAATGTCTTCTTTATAAAAGTTTCTTTCCAAATCACCAAAATTGTCTGTAGACGGATAATCCGAAATAGACCGTGCAATGGTATCTGTCAGCTTCCCGCAGGGATTCACTCTTCCCATCAGCACATCTGCCACTCCATTTCCGCCTTCCTGTCCTCCCTGCCATGCATAAAGAACTGCTGACGGATTGCATTCCTCCACCCAGCTCATATCGATGATGTTACCTACATTTAACACTACCACAGTACGTTTAAATGCTTTGCTTACTTTCGTAATCATTTCCTTCTCTGTTACAGTTAAAAGATATCCTCCCGTCTCTTCCTTAAAGTCCTGGTCCTCTCCGGCTGTCCGCCCAATAACAATAATTGCTGCATCCACGCCTTTTGCTATTTCCATCACAGAGTCGTCAAGCGGCATCTCCTTCTGAGACCAAGGCACAGATCCCCAGCCGTTTCCCTGGTCATATGGGTTTTCCTGAATCCAGCTTTCATATACATCCAGTACATTCTCATTCATTTCCAGATCTTCTTCTGCCTTTAGTGCATCCAAAATTCCAGTCACACAAGGTGCATTCACAAGACCGCCTGATCCAAGACCGCTTTTATAGTAGTGGAATGCCGTTCTACCAAATACCGCTATCTTATCATTTTTCCTTAATGGAAGAGTTGCATTTTCATTTTTCAATAGGACACAGCCTTCTGCTGCTGCCTGTCTGGCCGTCGCTTTATACTCATTCCAATCCAGCAAATATTTATTCAATCCCTTATCCTCCTTAATAGCGGTTCACCATTTCACAACATTTCATCCGGGCAGAAAAAATTTCTGCAATATATACTGAAAATACCAGCCTTCTTCCAGCTTTTCCACTTTTTCTGGCACGGTGACAGGATAGGTACCGATGCAGACGTCCTTCAGGTAATAACTGACTTTTCCGATTTCGCTTCCGGCATCCAGAGGCGCGTTCAGGGTATCCGGTATGTCATATGTAACTGTAATCTCTTCCCCCTCCTTTTTTAACACTCTAAGGGTGGCATCTGCAAGCTGTGGCTTTACGTAGGTTTCCTGATACAGCTTCCAGCCTTCAGGCTTTGCGCCTTTTACCGGAATGTCAGAAAGGGCCTTATCATGCTCAAACACGTCCTGATACTGGTAATTTTTAAGAGCATAGCTCATCAGCGCCTTCGTATCCGACCACTTGTAGCTCTTATTGTTGGGCCATCCACAGGCCAAAAGAGCCACCACAAAGGTTCTCTCCCCGTCTCTTAACGCCCCCACATAGCAATAGCCCGCATTCCCGGTAAATCCCGTTTTCCCTGTCAGCGCCCCCTCCATCATGGTAAGAAATGCGTTATGATTGTTGGCGGAATAATGCCGCGTTCCTGCCACATTGGAAAAGGAATAGCTTGCTGTCTGAGTAATTTCCAGAAAGGTTTCATTTTTCAGGCAGTAGGACAGCATCAGGGCCAAATCCCGTGCGGTGGTTCCGTGGACGCCGGTGCTATCTGTGGCGTCAAGACCGTTGGGCGTAATAAAATAGGTATCCGTACAGCCGATTTCCCTGGCCTTTTCGTTCATCATTGCCGCGAACCCCTCCACGCTTCCGCCGATGTGCTCCGCAATCACCACAGCGGCATCATTGTGAGATTCCAGCATCAGGGAATACAGCAAATCGCCCAGCCGAAACTGCTGCCCTTCCCCAAACGCACCTGGGGCTGTGAGGCGGCATAAGCGCTGACTGTGGCGCTCTCCTCCATTTTCCCGCTCTCAATGGCAAGAATCGCTGTCATAATCTTGGTGGTGCTGGCATTCGGCATATGGGTGCTGCCGTCCTTCTCATATAGCACTCGTCCCGAAGAAGCATCCATGAGGACCGCTGACCTGGCATAGAGCTGAAACTTGGGCTCCTCCTGCGGCGACTGCTCCACCTCACTTGACACCTCTGTCTGAGCCGGTTTTACTCCCGGGAAAATAAGCTGGGAAATGGCCAGCAATATACATACTAAAAACCTGCATAATTTCATTATACACATCCGAAAATTGCTTTCTTAATAACTGTATGTAATATCCTGCTTTTCTATCCCAGTCTTTTTCTTCCCCCAGCTTCAATTCATATGAGAATTACCTGTTTTACAGTTCCCTTACACCTCAAGCTTTAACTGCATTTCCTCCTCCGCCTGCTGTTTAAATTCCTCCAGCTGATCCTGGTTCAACACGGGAAGCTCCTCCACAGACTGAACCCCAAAGCTTCTTAAAAATTCCTCGGTGGTTCCGAACAAAAGGGGACGTCCGGGTGCATCCAGCCGGCCCAGCTCACAGACCAAATTGTACTCCACCAGCTTGTTCACCGCGTGGTCGCAGGACACCCCCCGGATTTTCTCAATCTCCACCTTGGTGATGGGCTGCTTGTAGGCGATGATGGATAAGGTCTCCAAAAGCACCTCCGTCAAAACGTGTCGTTTGG
>CAPNGW010000128.1:3731-6789 GCA_948665105.1 uncultured Lachnospiraceae bacterium | reverse complement strand
TGCCGGCTGTGGCCAGGCAGTAGACTTAATCACCGGCCGCCTCCATGACTTTGGCGGTGGGAGTGAGCTGCCACCCTACAGCGCCTTTTTCTGGGAGATGGAGCAGTAGGACAAGGATAAGTGTCACCATGCGAAGCCCCGGGTATCTGCCCCGGAGCCGGCATGGTGACGCCGCTTTGGTTATGCACGAACCCCTTCCTTTATGCATATTCTAACAGTAAAACCCTCACAGGAGGCCCACCCCATGGAATTAGGATATGCCTTTTTACTCCTCTTAAGCTATGTCCTTTTAACACTTCTCGGCATCTGGTTCTATGAACGCCGGGAAACTCAGAAACAACGTAAGCAACCTCTGAAGCTTCCCATTCTCACAGACCGCGAAAAACGCCTCAAGCTTAACGAACTTCTGTCTGTCTCCGGCTTTGCCTATGACGGCGGCCAGGATATTTTTTACTCGCGTATGGACAGCTGGCAGCGCAAATTCGGCTATGGACGCATCTATGACGAAGCAGCCGCCACCATGAACATGGTTATCGACTGTGAACCTATATATTTTGACTACGACAATAAAAAGTGGATGATAGAATTCTGGAAGGGCCAGTACGGCATCACCACAGGCGCGGAGGTGGGCGTATATTATCTCGCTGATAAAGCCCTCACCGAAATCCTTTCGCCATCCACCCTGGTCTACCGATGTGTGGAGGATGAGGACACTTTAAGAATCCAGATGGTGCTGTGGAAGGAGGGAAGGAATCTCTTTTTCCGCCGGGGCTACCACTGGTGGCTTACCGGCTTCTCTCTGGGAGAATTTTCGCACCCAAAGGAGCTTTCCATGGACATAGAAATTACCCTGAAGGACGAAGTCATGCGAGATGCATTTCTTATGGGACTTCATAAGGCTGGATATACAAACGAAGAATTAAACGTTAAAGAAAATACCGTGTGGATTCATTTTGATAAGCCCCACACTGCACAGCCAGCCACCCGCGCCCGATTTTTCTCCGGAATTAAGCAAATGGAAAATAAGCGGAACGTGAAATTATATCAGAAGACCACCCAGGACTACACCAACGTGTACGACAAGCTTCTGGCCCTTCAGCAGAGAGCTCCGGGCCTGTACAAAAAGTGGGAGCAGCTGGGCAAATCCCGGTTCCTGTCGGGAGAGCAGTAGCATGAGCCGGTACCAGCGGCGGATGGATAAGGCTCTCGAGGACGCGGTGTGCATTCCGTTGCATTCAAACCAGTCTTATGTGCTGATGAGCGACTGTCACCGGGGAGACGGCAACTGGAACGACAATTTTGCCAATAACAAAATCATTTATCTGGCTGCTTTGCAGGATTACTATGAGCGGGGCTTCACCTACCTGGAGCTGGGAGACGGAGATGAGCTCTGGGAGAACCGGAATATGAATGAGATTATGGAGAAGCACGGGGAAGTGTTCGACCTGATGAAGCAATTTTATTGCCGGGGCCGCATGTATATGCTGTACGGAAATCATGATTACCAGAAGCATCAGGGGCTTAGGCTCTCCTGCTTTCCCGATATTCCCGTGTATGAGGGGATTCTGTTAAAGAGAGACTGTGATGAGAAGGGGATTTTACTGCTTCACGGTCATCAGGGGGATTTGTGGAACGAGCGGCTATGGTATTTGACACGCTTTCTGGTACGGTACCTCTGGCGGCCCCTGGAGCAGCTGGGGGTGCGGGATCCCACCAGCGCGGCCAAGAATTACCGGAAGAAGGAGCGGGTGGAGCGGCGTATGGCCCGGTGGGCTGCCAGCAGGAGACAGATACTCATCACCGGACATACCCACCGCCCATATTTTTCCGAAGAAGCTTCCGATGACTGGTATTTCAATACGGGGAGTGGCGTTCATCCCCACAGTGTCACGGCCATTGAGATAGTAAGGGGTGGGATTACCCTGGTGAAATGGCGGCAGCTCCCTGATGCCAACCGTTATGTGCGCGTGGAGAGGGAGGTGTTGGGCGGCCCCTCGTCTCTTATGAAGCTGTTTGAACGGGAGAACACTTTGAAGCTGTGAGTTTTCGTGACATTTGTTAAAAAATGTGGTAAAATATTGAAATTGTAAAGCTGCGAAAGCACTTTGAAACAACGGGTGATAAGAGAAAGAGAGAATTACAATTATGATTATAGCAGTAACCATGTGCAAATTGTTTGCGGCCCTGGCTCTGGGGTATGCTGCCACCAAGGTGGGAATGCTGGATGAAAATACCGGGAAGAGACTGTCAGCCTTGATTGTCAATGCCATTCTTCCCTGTCTGATTATCAGCAGCGTCACCGGAATTAAGGGAGACAAAAGTGAAGTTCTGACGTTCTTTTTGACCGGCATGCTGTTTTACTGTGTATTTCCTCTGATTGGCTGGGTGGTGGCGGGGCTCATCCGGGTCCCGGTCCATTTGAAGGGGACCTATATGTGTATGGTGATTTTTTCCAACTGCTCCTTTATGGGCTTCCCTGTGCTCTCTGCCCTGTTTGGAAATGAGGCCATTTTTTACAGCAATATTTTTCATATGCCCTTCAATCTGATGTTTTTTACTCTGGGGATTTTTCTCCTTAAGAGGGATGCAAGTGCAGATAACCACCGGGAGAATGGGGCGATACGACCCGTAGGGCGTTTTCAGGCCATCCGGAAAATCATCAACAATGGGGTGATTGCCTCGGTGCTGGCCCTGGTAATCTATTTTGCACAGATTCCCTTACCGACTGTGCTGACGGAATCCTTAAGCTTCATCGGAGATACCGTCATGCCCCTGTCCATGATGGTGCTGGGAATCAGCATTGCGGATGTTCCCATGAAAGAGGTTTTCTCCAGTCCCAAGGTGTACCTGATTTCTGTGGTGCGTCTGCTGGTGATGCCGGTGCTGGCATATTTCTCCATCCGGCTCTTTACGGATAACATCCTCCTGGTAAAAATTGTCACCATTACGGCGGGAATGCCTGTAGCCAGCCTGGTTGCCATGGGCTCAGCCCCCTATCCCAGGCAGGGCAGGGAGGCCTCCGTGGCAGTGGTATTTTCCACGCTGTGCTCCCTGATTA
>CAPNGW010000128.1:3393-3599 GCA_948665105.1 uncultured Lachnospiraceae bacterium | reverse complement strand
CATCTCCCTGGATTTGGCGCTGCAGGTGCGCTGAGCCTTGATTACGGCGTTTCTAAGGCCCTCCTGCTCCAGTACCGCAACGGCCTCGATGGTGGTGCCTCCCGGAGAGCAGACCATGTCCTTTAAAGCGCCGGGATGCATACCGGTTTCCAGTACCATTTTGGCGGAGCCAAGGACAGACTGGGCTGCAAATTTGTAAGCCTGTG
>CAPNGW010000128.1:2999-3323 GCA_948665105.1 uncultured Lachnospiraceae bacterium | reverse complement strand
TTCCGGACACGCCTACCACTGCATCCATCAAGGATTCCGGGATAATCTCTGACTGCCCAAAGCTATTGAAGATGGCGGTAATCCGGGCGGTCTCCTCCGGCATCATATTGCTGTTGGGGCACAGGGCGGACATCCCCTGGCCCACCAAAGCCGGAGTGTTTGGCATGGCCCGAACCAGCTTGATGGGTTTTGCAAACAGGCCCTCAATTCTGGAAATGGATTGTCCGGCGGCGATGGACACAACCACCGTCTCCGGGCGCACCGTATTTTTAATTTCTTCAATGACCATGGGATAGACGCCCGGCTTTACCGACAGGAAGAGAA
>CAPNGW010000128.1:0-2989 GCA_948665105.1 uncultured Lachnospiraceae bacterium | reverse complement strand
TCGCAAGCCGGGATAAGTGCTCTTCATTTAAGTCGGCGGCAATGATTTTGTCTGCAGGGACCAGTCCGGCGGAGAGAATCCCTCCGATGATGGCTCCGGCCATGTTTCCGCTTCCGATAAAACTGATGGTTTGGTTCATAGTAGTTCCTCCTTGATGATATGTATCGGATGGCTGTATGTCATCCTCTGCATTCGCTGTTCGTCAAACATGCAAGCACGTTTTCCTCGATTCTGCCCTGTGTTTTGGGCATACAGGTATACCCGAAGGGTGTTTCCTCACTAACGCTCATTATATCATTGACGAGGATGATTGTCATTCATATAATGTGACTGGAAAGAGAAAATTTTTTGCTAAAAAAGTGTCGCACAGGGCACTTTGATGTATATTGCCGTTTAGGGGGGCGGACTCGTAAAAGGCCGCAGGATAAGGTTTTCTACGGGCATCGGAATACATATTCGGGAAAAGCACATTGTATCAAAGATAGCGTCTTGTTAGACGATACTTGCGGAAGCGGCGGTTTCCTTGCAGGTACAAATAAGTAATAGCGAGGTGAGACCACGTGAACAAAGACCCATTTAAGGAATATATCAAGGAGTCCGAACCGACAAAGCGGGACAAAGGTTATGCTTGGCATACAGCTATTGGCCTGCAGGCGGTTGATGGACTTAAGACATCAGAATATCTGGTGCGGACTGCCGTCCGGAATATCGAGGGCGAGATAACATTTGAAGAAGCAAATGAGCTTTTGCAGTCCTACTATAAGGAAAATCCTACTTGTGATGTGTCAGACCGCACCGAGGAGGCCGATAAGGTCTCAGCTCGGATTGCCGCGCTTCTTTCCGAGCGTGCCTTCAGCTTTACGCCGAACGAGTATATTTCTATTCACAGAAAGCTGTTTACTGGCATCTATTCCCATGCAGGGCGCATTCGGGACTACAACATCACGAAGAAGGAATGGGTGCTGAATGGAGAGACCGTGCTCTACGGCAGCGCTACAGAGCTGCGGGCGACGCTGGACTATGATTTCTCGGAGGAGAAGAAGTTTTCCTATAAAAATCTCTCGATGGATGAGATTATCCATCACCTTGCGGTATTCGTATCCAGACTGTGGCAGATCCATGTATTCGGCGAGGGCAACACCAGAACAACGGCAGTTTTTTTTATCAAGTATCTGCGCACGCTGGGCTTTGACGTAACGAATGACATTTTTGCTGAAAATGCATGGTATTTTCGGAATTCGTTGGTCAGGGCAAACTACAATGACCTGAAAAACGGCATTCATGAAACGACAGAGTTTCTTGAGGTGTTCCTACGAGATCTCCTTCTGAATGAGAAACACCCGCTTCATAACCGGACATTGCACATTAGTGGCACTTTCAAAGAGACAGAAAAACCGGACATTGAAATAGAAAAACCGGACATTGACACTCTGAAAGCGGACATTGAAAATGGTTTCCAGCCAAAAACGTCAAGTCATATATTAAAGCTTCGAGAGGCGTTTCCGGGTCAAATGATTTTTGGCAGGTCGGATGTGATGAAGGTGATTGACATTAAGTCATCCAGAGCTTCCGACCTCTTAAAAGAGATGGCGGAGCACGAAATCATTGAGTCGGTGTCCGGACACGGAAAAGGAAAGTATCGTTTCGCGCAGAATGGAGGTTGAGATGATGGGATTTTAGACTTATTCCCTCGAAGTGAAGTCTTGAGGTGGTCGAAAAGTCTGGGCAGTTCAATTTGCCGCAATATTGACATCAATCAGGCTCAATCGAGCCAACTGGAGGTTATTCATATGGAAATCAGAGAGTACAGAACATACAACGAGGAGGAAATTCTACGCCTGTACGAAAGTGTTGGATGGACGGCCTATACCGACCACCCAAAAGTACTGCAAAAGGGGTTTGAAAACTCTATGCTGACGCTGGCAGCTTACGAGAGAGAGCAGTTCTTAGGGCTGATTCGCGCCGTGGGCGATGAATCTACCATCGTGTTCGTGCAAGACATTCTTGTGTTCCCTGAGCATCAGAGAAAAGGCATCGGTTCGGCACTGCTTAAAGCAATACTGGACAGATACAGCCATGTGCGCCAGATTGAACTGGCAACGGACAATACGCCGAAAACCATTGCATTCTACCAGTCTATGGGCTTTCAGGAAATGTCCGAAATCGGCTGCTGTGGATTTATGAGGGTGTAACTATGGAGCGAAGCATCAAAGAAATCGGAAATTATAAGAGAATTTCCACCTATAGAATCAATAGAAAATAGTAAACGACAATGTATCCTGCCGTTTACTATGGGTATTACTCATTTTCAGCCACAATTTCTTCCAGAACTCTGATGAGATCCTCCATATTGTTGATCCGCACATTTTTTTCCAGAATTACATTTTTTAAGTCAATGGATAATGTTTCAAATTTGTCCTGCATTCCAGGAGATATCCAAGAAGCCATATCATCACCTCGGCCATAGTATGTGTGAAGGAGGGTGAAATGATACATTTTTTCACACAGGATTCTCTTAAGCCAGCCTGAATTTGGCTGCGGGCAGAAGAATCCCCACGGCTGACTTGAAATGTCAGAACTTCCGTGGGGATGTATCGGCTTATATGCTAAAAATTTTCAGGAAAACGCGGATTAATCAGCATTTCCTTAGAAATCTGTCAGAGCTGCCTTTCTTCTCTCCAAAAATGCGCTCATGCCTTCCTTCTTGTCGTGAGTTGCGCAGGTGATACCGAAGAGGTTTGCTTCCATCTCAACGGCATTCTTGATGTCCATATCGTAGCCGTTGTTGATGGCGGCCTTTGCAATCGATACGGCGTAACTGCCTTTGGAAATAATCTTCTTGGCCATGGCCTTGGCGGTATCCATCAGCTCTTCCTTGGCCACCACCTTGTTCACAAGACCGATGCGGTAAGCCTCGGCTGCGTCAATGCTGTCGCAGGTAAAGATTAACTCCTTGGCGCGGCCCATGCCAACCAGACGGGCAAGTCTC
>CAPNGW010000127.1 GCA_948665105.1 uncultured Lachnospiraceae bacterium | reverse complement strand
TCCTCCACCCATGCCACAGGTTACGAATACCATATCTGCACCGCGGATGGCTGCGGATAATTCCTCACTGCTCTCCTCCGCCGCCTTCTGTCCAATCTCGGGCTGTGCACCTGCACCCAGTCCCTTTGTCAGCTTCTCGCCTATCTGAATCAGCGTGGGAGCCTTGCAGAGCATCAACGCCTGCTTGTCCGTATTCACACCGACAAATTCCACGCCGCCAATATTTTCATCTATCATTCTATTTACAGCATTATTCCCAGCTCCCCCTACACCGATAACGATGATTTTTGCGCTGGAATCTGCCTCCGTTGTCCTAATTTCAAGCAAAGGTATGTCCTCCTTTTATTCATGACAATAGAAAGTTTCCAAAGTATGCTTTCTATTATATATACAATAGAAAATTCCAAAAAATATGCTTTCTACTGCCCCTAACGATACACTCATATACACTATAATATAATTTTTCTACTAATTAATCAACCTAAAATTGTATTTTTTTCAAAAATTTTTCCACATAATTCTCACTCCAATTTCTCAAAGGTAATATCCGTTGTATTTTCTGTCCAGCTCTCCAAATGCAGGATGCCACTCATGCCCTCAAGCCGTGGCATAATCTGCGTCATGCGGAGTACCTTATCGCTGAAAGCCCCGGCAGTTCCCATGAGCACCCTTATAGAACCGTACTCCAGGGTGTAGGTCTTGTCCACCCCGTAAACAATCCGTTCCGGCACCAGCTCATATTTTTTCAACGTCTGGGTCAGGGAAAGAAGATTCTTAAGCACTCTGCTCTCTCCGATGGGAAGCTGTTCGTAGAGCACCACTGACTCCACATTCAGTCCCGAAATTTCAGGGATTCCCTCAATCAGCTCCGTGGAGGTTTCCACCACGAAGCCCTCCTTGTCAAAATACGCATTCTGCCCCAGGCTATCAAGATGCACATAGCCCAGAAGGCCCTTTTCGTACACCTGTATCTCGATGGTGTGAGGCAGCTTCATGGTAATCTCCATGGTATCCACAAAGGGGATGGGCTCCGGCTCCCGGAACTTGTATTTCAAATATACATACAAGGTATTCCAGGAATACTCATCGTTCAGCACCCACTCCTCAATCATGGCATCCTCGTAGAGGTCATTGCCCTTAACCACCACATTTTCCACGGTAAAGACCTTCACCACCACCAGCGCTGCAATGGCCAGAACCAATAGCAAAGTCAGGATAATCAGGCCCCAGGCCTTCCGCCTCTTTTTTCTTTTTCGCTCTTCCCTTATCATAATGTCCTCCGTATGGCAGAGCTTTCCGTCTCTTCTTCAAACTGTATCCCCCGGGACACGCTTAAGGCCAGCCCCATCTCCGCCATCAGAAACAGTACCGAAGAACCGCCGTAGCTGATGAAGGGAAGGGAAATTCCCGTGTTGGGTATGGTGTTTGTCACCACTGCTATGTTTAAGATAACCTGAATGGCCACGTGAGCCATAATACCGGTGACAATCAGAGCCCCGTACAAATCCGGCGCGTTGTTGGCAATCACCATGAACCGCCAGATCAAAAGCAGAAACAGGAGAATTACACAGATAGCTCCGAAAAGTCCCAGCTCCTCACAAATGATGGAAAAAATCATATCGTTCTGGGCCTCCGGCACAAATCCCAGCTTCTGCATACTGGAGCCCAGCCCCTTGCCGAAAAGTCCACCGGAGCCGATGGCGTAAAGTCCCTGCAGGGTCTGATACCCTTTCTCGTACTTCTCCGGGTCCAGCCAGATGGCAATTCGCTGAATCCGGTATACCTGGCCTGTCATCTGGCTGGCCAGAAGGAACAGAGCCCCCGTGGCTACAATCCCACCGGCCACCAGTATGAACTGAAGGTATTTGGGGCTGGAAACAAAGACCAGGGTCACGGCTATCCCCAGGATAATCACAGCGGTACTTAAATTCTCCATTGCCACCACTCCCACCATGGGAATCGCCAGCGCAATCACCTTGACCACAGACAGGAATTTATCCATGGTTTTGGGCGCATTGCTGATAATGACCGCCAGAAAAATGATAATGGCCAGCTTCGCCAGCTCCGAGGGCTGAATGGACAAAGGCCCTAAGCGGAACCATCGTCTGGAACCGTTGGCCTCATCGCCTACGAACATAACCAGCACACACAGCACAAAGGCCACAATATAAGCCGGCAGCCAGAAATATTTCCAGAAATGATAATCAATCCTGGCCACAATAAACATCACAGCAAAGCCCAGAAGCGTCGCCCGTATCTGCCGTTTCACATAAAACCCTGCATCGTCGAACTTTACCTCACCATTGTAAGAGCTGGTGCTGTAGAGTATCACAAGTCCAAAGCAAATCAAAAAAATAACGATAAATAAGAGGCTGTAATCAAAGTACCGGACCTTGTTCTGCTTCATTCCATCACTCCTCAATTTCCATTACCAATTCCTTGAATATCCGTCCACGCTCCTCGTAATTTTGAAACATGCCCCAGCTTGCGCAGGCCGGTGACAAGAGCACAGCGTCACCGGATTCTGCATTTGCATAGCACTCCTGCACCGCCTCCTCAAGGCTCTCCACAAATAAAATATCCTCCTTGGGGAAACCGCAGGATATGGCTGCATCCGCTATCTTCTGTCTGGTAGCGCCCAAAAGCGCCAGCTTCTTCACCTTGCCCCCGAAGGCCTGAATCCATTCCTCATACCGGGAGCCCTTGTCATAGCCGCCACCGATTAACAGCGTAGGCCAATCCATGGCCCGGATGGCCTGAATGGCCGCGTCGGGATTGGTCCCTTTGGAATCGTTGTAAAATCTTACACCTCGCTTTTCAGTCACGTACTCGATGCGGTGCTCCACCCCCCGAAAGGTCTTCACGGTACGGCGAATGATGTCCATGGGCACCTGAAAGCTTAAAGCCATGGCTACCGCAGCCATCACATTCTCATAATTGTGCTTCCCGATAATCTGAAGCTCATCAGTTCTTAGCACAACCACATCTCCATCTTCATCTGCATAATGAATCTCTCCGTCCATCAGGTATACCCCCCGCTCCAGGCGGCAACGGGATGAGAACCAGACCACATTTATCTTAAGGGTCTGGCCGAAGGCGCGAAGCGCCTCATCCTCATAATTCAGCACGCAGGTCTGGGAGGCCTTCTGGTTCCTGGTAATGCGCTCCTTAACCGTTATGTAATTCTCCATGGTGTGGTGCCTATCCAGATGATCCGGCGTAATGTTTAAGATAGCCGACACCTCCGGGCAAAAGCTGTGGATGGTCTCAAGCTGGAAGCTGCTGATTTCTGCCACAACCACAGTATTTTCGGTGGTCTCTCCGGCAACCCTGGTGTAAGGGATTCCGATATTTCCCACCACCTTCACATCCGGGGAGGCCTGCTCCATAATGGCTCCCAGCAGCGTGGTGGTTGTGGTCTTGCCGTTGGTTCCGGTAATGGCAAGCACCCGGCCCAGAGAGAACACATACGCAAGTTCAATCTCTCCCCAGATTTCGATTCCCTGCTGACGCATCTGGTTCACCAGAGGCAAATCAGTGGGCACACCAGGGCTTAAAACGGCAATGTCAATATGGTCAAGAATCTCTTTGGGGATCTCTCCCCCATAGATGGGCACCGAAGCCCCAAGATACGGATACCGCTCCCGCAATGCCAGTATATCCAAATCCGCCTTCCCGTCGTACAAAACCACCGGTATCTGCTTTTCTGTCAGAAGCTCCACAGCTGCAATCCCGCTGAGGCCCGATCCAAACACCAGAAATCGTTTGTTTTCGTATTTGCTTCTATTGTCGGACATACCGATATGCCCGGAAGGTATTTCCTTGTAATTGTCCATCCGGCTTTTCGCTCCTTCCGCTTCTGTTTTCGCTTCTTATATTCCCACCAGTGCAATCAGGCACAGCACGGCGGTGGTAATGGAAAATACCGCCACCACCCGGGTCTCGGACCAGCCGCCCAGCTCAAAGTGATGATGGATGGGGGTCATGCGGAAAATCCGCTTTCCTCCGGTTTTCTTAAAATATGTCACCTGTATAATGACGGAGAAAATTTCAATCCAGTAAATCAGTGCCACAATCAGTATAAAAATAGGCATCTGCATCATGTAAGCCGTGGAGGCCACAAAGCCACCCAGAGCCAGGGAGCCCGTATCTCCCATGAACACACTGGCCGGGTAGACGTTAAAGAGGAGAAAGCCCAAAAGCGCCCCCACCACGGCACAGGTAATGGGTTCAATTCCGCTTCCCGTTCCGATGGCCACCACTGTAAAAAATGTGGCGATAAGCACAGTGACACTGGAAGCCAGGCCATCCACCCCGTCTGTAAAATTGGCCCCGTTCACGGTTCCAATCACTGCCAGAAACATCACCGGAACTGTAGCCCAGCCCAAATCCAGATAGAGTCCATCCGTAAAGCCTCCCGTAAAGGGGATTAGCATTTTTAAGGACACATCCGTAAAGTTCACAAGATAGAAAGCAAAAATTCCGGTAACCAGAATCTGACACAGCATCTTCTGCCAGGCCAAAAGACCGTCAGACCGTTTCAGCACCACCTTCAGATAATCATCCAGAAAGCCAATCACTCCAAAACCCACCGTCACGAAGAGAATGGGAATGATCTTCGGGTACTCTTTCATATAGAAAAGTGACGTTAATATGATTCCTGCCAGAATCATCAGTCCGCCCATGGTGGGGGTCCCCGCCTTTTTCAAATGTGATTTCAATTCCTTGCGCTCGGTCTGCCCTACCTTCAGTCTCCGCAAAAAGGGAATCACCACCGGCCCCAGCAGTGCAGTGACTGCAAAGGCAGATATCACCGGAATCACAATTTTCTCTGTCATACGTTTACACCTCGTTTACTCTTTTACTCATTTGCCTTTAACCAATCAAGTATAAAACTTTTTTCACAATTATGCAAGCCGCTTATTCCTCCCGCTCAATGCCCATGTAGGGAAGGATGTTTGAAAAAATCTCCCTCACCACCGGCGCCGCAATGGTTCCGCCGTAGTAGATTCCCTTGGGGTTGTTGATGATGACCAGGGCCAGGACCTGTGGATTCTCCGCCGGTGCAAAGCCGATAAAGGAGGATATGTAGCGGTTGGCGCTTCTGGGCAGGGTCTGTGAGGTGGCTGTTTTGCCACCGATGGTATAGCCTTCGATGGCGGCATTCTTCCCGGAGCCTTCAGAGACTACCTTTTCCAGCAGCATACGAAGGGTTTCGGAGGTCTCCTCACTGACAATTCCCTTCTGGGTCTCATAGGTCAGCTCTTCTATAAGGTTTCCCTGATAATCCTGAATAGATACACCGAAATGAGGAGTGATGCGGTTTCCTCCGTTGATAAGGGAGGATACGGTGGTGGCAAGCTGCATGGGCGTTATCTGAAAGGATTGGCCAAAAGACACCGTGGCCAGCTCCACCTGCCCCATATTTTCCTTCTTGTGCATGATGGTGGCCGCTTCTCCCGGCAAATCAATGTTGGTCTTCTTAAGAAGACCGAACTGTCGGAAGTAATCGTACGTATTGTCAATGCCCAGCCGCAGCCCCAGCTCAATAAATACCGGGTTACAGGAGTTCATAATCCCATGAATAAAGTCCTCGGAGCCATGTCCCCCCACCTTATGGCAGCGGATTTTCCGATCCTCCACCATCTTATAGCCGGGGCAGAAAAATGTATCGCTTAACTCCACCACCCGTTCCTCCAAAGCTGCCGAAGCAGTCATAATCTTGAAGGTGGAACCGGGCTCGTAAGTGTCGTTAATGCACTGGTTTCGCCACATTTTGTTTAACAGGTCCTGCTTCTCCTCCTCCGAAAGCTTTAAGGCAGTATTTTCCTCATTTTCCACGGCCGGCAGGACAAAGGGCTCATTCAGATTGAACTCCGGCAGATTCACCATAGCCATAATTTCCCCGTTCTGAGGATTCATAAGGAGGACCGACACGCTGTCCGCCTCCTTGGACTCCAGCACCTTGGCTGCCGCCTGCTGGGCATACATCTGAATATTGTAATCCAGACTGACATGGAGGTCATAGCCGTCCACCGGCTCCTGGCGCCGCTCCCCGGCATTCTCAATCTCCACCCCTCGCGCGTCTGTGAGGGTCAGAATCTTTCCGTTGGTGCCCTTCAGATATGATTCATATTTCACTTCCAGGCCAATGATACCCTGATTGTCTCCCCCGGTAAATCCCAGCACCTTGGAAGCCAGAGAATCGTATGGGTAGTAACGTTTGTAGTCCTCATCCACCTTTACTCCCGCCAAATCGTGAGCGCGTATGGCGTCCCCGGTCTTTTTGTCCACGTTGGATTTCACCCGTTCAATGGAGCTGTTTTTCTCCACACGCTTGCGGACAGTCTCCTCCGGCAATCCCAGCTCCTGGCACAGAACCCGGATCACCCGCTCCTTATCCTCAAGCTGGCTGTGAATCACAGAAATGGTGCAGACCGTGCGGTTGGTGGCAAGAACGGTTCCTTTGGCATCGATAATCTTCCCTCTGGCCGCCTTAATGTCCCTTTCCCGCTCATGGAGATTTTCCGCCTTCTGCCCGTAATACTCCGAGCAAAACACCATCAGATACACAAGTCTTGCACTCAAGGTCACCAAAACCAGAAAAATCGCGATAAAGGCAATGAGAATCTTTTTTCTGTTATACGTCTTATTGCGCTGCATACAGCAAAACCTCAGAAAAGCAGTTACTATAGTCTATTATGCTTTTTCTGAGGTTATGTGCTATCCGAAAATATCGCCTTCATGGATTTCATCAGGGGGCCCCTGTGGGGGCGGGTCCGTATCGCCGGGAACGCCTTCCTCTCC
>CAPNGW010000126.1 GCA_948665105.1 uncultured Lachnospiraceae bacterium | reverse complement strand
CTCGCTCCCATACTGTCATCCGTTTTGCCCTCCGCCTGTACCGCCAGTGGGTGCAGGCATATGGAAAGCGCCAGCAGCACACACATCCATCCCGGAAGCCTCCGGTGTGCTCCTGGGAATTCACAAGCTCGCTGCCCCTTTGTCTCTCTTAATCTCTTCTGCATCCCACTCATTTCCATTCCTCCATCTCATGTACCACATCACACAGCTCCTCAATATCCTGAGCATTGTGGCTGGCCAAAAGAATCGCCTTTCCCTGGGCCTTCAACTCCTGCACCAGCCTGCGCATGGCGGCGGCCCCTTCCTTATCCAGGCCGTTAAAGGGTTCATCCAATACCAGCACGTCGGGGTTCTCCATAATGGCCTGGGCGATTCCCAGCCTTTGCCGCATTCCCAGGGAATATTTGGCCACGGGCTTTTTCATCCCAGGATCAAGCCCCACCCGCTCCATGGTTTCCCGAATTTCCTGTTTTCCGATTTCGCCCTTTAAATCCGCAAGAATTTTTAGATTCCGATATCCGCTCAGGGCAGGCAAAAACCCCGGTGTTTCAATAATCACGCCCAGCCGTTCCGGGAAATCGCACTCCCGGCCCACCGTTTTTCCATTGACCCGGATGCTTCCCCTGTCCGGCTTTAGAAATCCGCAGATACACTTCATCAGCACCGTTTTTCCACTGCCGTTTTTCCCTATGATGCCGCAAATCTGTCCCGGCAAAATCACAAGGTTTACATCGGAGAGCACCTGCTCCTTTCGGAAGGATTTTCCCACATGCTCAATCACAATTCCTCTTTCCCGCTCCATCTTACGCTCCTGCTCCTTTCCCATTTATTGTCCCTCGGTCCCTGTAAAGTGAAATGCATATTTTTTCATTCGAAGCATGGACAGGCCAAACAAAAGCAGGCTGCCCACTCCAAAGAACACATAGGAGGCCCACAGCTTTGGCAGGTTGTCATAGCCAAAATTGTGCATGTAGTAGGTGGCATGGTTCAAGGGAGAAATCCATCCGAACAGAATATTTGCCTCCCGCATCCGCTCCATGGGTATCCCCAGCCACTCTGCAATCAAGTCAGGATTCAGCACCACACCAAGGCCGCTAAATATAATTCCGCCAATCATTCCGCCATTTTCCCGCCACAGGTTCAGATACAAAATCAGGCTGGCCATCAGCACCGCATACCCCAGCATCAGCCCGAAAATATGCAGCATGCACTCATAGGGAAAGGACAGCTCCATCACCTTCACAAAGGATGGGATATACAGTTCGCTGCCGATACTGGAATACCCCAAAATGGCCGCCGTATTGCTCCAGAAATTCGCCGGATAAGCCCTGCCTGCTGCCAAAGCGCAGGTGGACAGCAAGATAAAAACCATAAACACCAGGGTTGCCAGCACCAGATACAGAATCTGTCCCAGAATCCATATTTTGCGGTTCACCCGAATCAGAAACAGTGGTACTTCATTTCCAAGGTTGGGCATATTGGAAAAAACCAACAGCAAAACCAGCGAAATCACCAGCACGGAAATGGCGTCTCCAAAGGTCCAGATAAAGGGCTCCGCAATCTGCATGAGTGTGTCGTGCTTTTCCGAAAATCGCACAGCCTTATCCGACAGCAGAAAGCACAGCACAAAGGCCAGGCAAAAAGCCAATATAATCTGGGGATTTCTCCGCCACCGCCGGAAATTTGCAAATGCCACCAGCACGACCTTACGAGCCTTACTCACCTGCGATACACCTCCTTAGAATCTCGTAGTACACGAACATCAGCAGCAAAAGCAGACCGGACAGCAAAAGCACAATCCCCTGCCAGTCAAAAATCCAGGTATGGGACGGCGCCAGCCATTCGTAAGGATACAGGCAGTACAGTCCCGGAAAATACCGCTGATGGAGAATCACCAGGATATAATAAATGACGAAGGCGCCGCCGTAAGCGATGTAACGGCTTTTGCTTAAGGCCGCCAGTGTCCCGGCTGCTGTTGCCCACAACATACCTGATAGAAAAACCAGCCACAAATTTACGGAAGCGGCTTCCTCCGGGCAAAGCAGGCGAAAGGCCAATGCCGGAAGAAGCTGTACCAATCCGCCGCTTAAAGCACAGGAAAAATATTTCCCTAAAATGTAGGCGGTGACGCTGGTACGCAAAAGAGAGGCTTTTAGGAATCCACTCTGCTGCTCTGATAGCCAGGCTGTGGTATAAGGCAGGGAGGCCAGCACCGGCACGCTAATACGGTAAAGGTCAGAATCGAAGCCGGATTTTAACAAGATTACAATCCCCAATACCAGCCCGGCCCAAAAGCCTTTTGCACATAACGCCCGTTTCATATCCGATTCAAAGCTGTTCAACTACCTCACCTGCCTTTTTCAATCAATCATCTGCCACTGTTAATACCCTATATCCGGGTCAATTACTGAGCCGTCAATGGCATTTATGGTAAGAAGCACTCTTCTTTGGTCACTTATCTTCGCTTCCCCCTCATAGGTTCCCTCAAATTCCCAAACTGGCACCAGCAGCCCGGTATCAAAGCTGTCCGCCTCGCTGATTCTGGTATAACGTAAGGATACCCGGTCTACCTTCAGAGTGGTTTTTAACTGTTCTCTCGCATTGGTAACGACAATCATCTGTTCAAAAATTTCCTGAATCTCCTCAAAGGGCTTCATACTGGCCTTATCCACCACTGTTTCCATCGGCTCTAAGGGCGCAAGATAATAAAATCCTACAATTCCGGTGTCGTTCACATACACCAGCACATTTTCTCCCGGCCACGCCTTCTTATTATACTCGTCCCCAGCCCACTCATCTGTAAGCTTCATTCCACCCTCGTTGTTGGCAAAGGCTCCGTCGATATCACGAAAATACCGGATAACATGAATTTTACGATATTCCAGGACTTCTTCCGTATACTCGAACACCTGGCAGTATACGCCACTGTCATAATATCCATACTCGGTAAGACCCAGAGCGGTAAGCAGCTCATCCGCCTGTACTCTGGCCTCCTCCTGGGATATAGTCAGAGGCTCTGCTTCGCTTTCCTTAAGCTCTCCATCCTCAATTACAACCAGGGGTTCCCCTGAGGGGGCCCACACTTCCCCGGACAGCACCGGGGAGTCTACCATTACGCTGACATGACCCAGCTGTCCGCTGCTGCTTTTTTGATAAATCAGACCGTTTCCATAATCCTCATTGTTCTGGGCATACAGGGAATGGTAAGCACCGTTGCTTTCGTTGCTTACGCCATAAAATACGGAAGCGGTTGGAGTCATACTATGCTGCCAATTATAAAAGTCACTTTCCGGGTTCTCCTCCAAACCCTCCGCCACTCCATGGAACCTTCCATCAGATTTCACTGTTCTTAAGGGCACTGTCTCCGGGGCGCTTTCGTACTCCTCCTGAAGTTCGTCAATGCGTCCCTGATATTCTTCCCGGTATATCTCTACCGTTTCTTCATCATAAACGCCCTGGGCCGCCTCAGCTTCTACGCTTTTTATTGCGTCTTTGTTCATTTGGATTTCCTCTTCAATGGCGTCTTTGCTTCTGGGGAGATCAATGCTTCCGTCAAACAACTCTACCTCCGGCGTCAGCTCTTCAATCACCTTATCCAGAAATTCCTGGGCAATTTCCCGCTGTCGAATCCGAATCACCGACATTTGATTGGTCTTTGGAATGTCCACCTTAGCATCCACATTTACCGTCACTCCCAGAGATTCATCGGAAATTGTGGTTTGATAGACGTCAAAATCCTTCGCCACCCCGGACACTTCACTGGTTCCGCTCTCGCTGTTCTCCGCCAGGTCCACCATTTTGTCAAAATCCTTGTTGGTGACAATGGAGCTTTCCGGACTTTTCTGGCATCCGGTGATAGCCAGAATGGTGATAGCCGTTATCATACTCAAAATTTGTTTTTTCTTCATGTTATCTCCTTCCTTCTTTATGGAGGGTTTTATTCTATGGGGAAGTTCCTGATACTTCCCTATAAAATAAAAATCCATGTTAGGCATATCCTAACATGGACTTTTACATCGAGTATTCATCGCAATTTAAACAATTTGTAAACGCTAACCGCATCACTGTCCCACGCCCCACTTCGCTTTCAATCTTAAGCTCACAGTGGTGGGCTTTTGCAATCAGCACCACCAAAGCCAGGCCCAGCCCGGCTCCACCCACCTTCCGGCTTCTGGATTTGTCAACCATGTAAAAGGGCTCTAAGATTCGTTCCTGCTCCTCCTTCGGAATCCCTTTTCCGAAATCCTCAACTTCAATGAAATCTGCACCGGCACGCAAAAGAATCTTTCCACCAGCCTTACTGGCTTTGGCCGCATTATCCACCAGGTTTATGATGGCATCCGTTATCAAATCCTGCTCCACGAAAAAGGATTGCCCTGCCTCCTCCCATTCCAGGGTCATCTGCCTTTGCCGCATAAGCTCCTGGCAGGCTCTCTCCACCGCCCTGAAAATATCCTCAATGGGCGTTTTCGTAAGGGCCAGCTCCACATCCCGGTCCAGCTCCAACAGCTTCATCATTTTTCGTGACAGCCGTTCCAGCCGTCCACATTCCTGGTATATATAGGTAAGCGCTTCCTTCTGGTCCTCTTCACTCAGCTTCGCATGCAAAAGTGTCTGTGCATACCCGGAAATGGAGGTCATGGGCGTTTTCAATTCATGGGTCAGATTTCCCATAAACAGCGTTTTCTTTAACTCCGATTCCTCCAGACTTCTGGTCCGAAGCTCCACCGCAGCGGCCATTTTGTTAAAATTCTCACTGAGCTGGCCAATCTCATCCCGCCTTGAGACGGCAAGCCGCTGATGATACTGCCCCTCGGCAATCTGCCGGGCGCTTACATTTAATTCCTGCAGAGGCTTTAAGGCCCTCTTTAAAATCGGAGACAGAAATGCCATGGTGCACAGCAGCACCCCCGCCGTAATCAGCACAAGGATTCCTGTCAGGCGCCCCATCCGCTCCCACACATATGTGATGTCCTCAATACGAAAATATTGCAGGTCCCATCCGGAGCTGCTTTGAAAGACCAGGTAATGGCGGCCTTCCCAGTTAAGCTGCGCCATGTCAAAATTCCCTTCAAACTCCGAGTACGCCACCGGCGCATAATTCAGGTTTTTTAAGAATTCCAGCTGAAAAACAGTCTGATTGTATATCTCGGCAGTCTCTGTGTCTTGTACCCGGTAACACACACTGTAGCCGTCACTCTCCGTCTTAAAAAAATAGTGCAGATAGCTGTCATTGAAATATCTGCCCCCAAGTTCCTCCATCCTGCGAATAAGCCGGCTTTGGGTCATGGTGGCGTTCTGCCAGGCTTTTGCATGGGCTTCATTCTGGTAGCTTCGCATGGTCACGCCCCATATCAGGGCACTCACAGCCACACAGGCGGCCAGTACCGCCAGACAGCTGATTCCGGTAATCCGTGTTCTTAGCTTCAATGCTCAGTCCTCCAGCCGATAACCCACTTTGGAGAGTGTCTTAATGTGACTATTAAGCCCCAGCTTCTTTCGAAGCTGTCCGATATGTACATCCACCGTCCGGGTCTCTCCCATAAAGTCCACACCCCAGACCAGATGCAGAAGCTTCTCCCGGGAAATGGCTATGTTTTTGTTCTTCACAAGTACTGCCAGCAAATCAAATTCCATGGGCTTTAAGGGTATCTCCTGTCCATTTTTGCGCACCGAATGCTCCTCAAAATTGATTTCCATGTCAAGAAAGGTTACCTTCTGTGCCCCACCGCCGGACCGGGCCAGCACTTTTTCAATTCGCACCAAAAGCTCCAGCACCTCGAAGGGCTTCACAATATAGTCCTCGGCGCCTCCGGTGAGACCGGATATTTTGGAGCTTAAATCGTCTCTTGCCGTCAGGAAGATTACCGGGATATCATACTGCCTCACCTCCGGAAGCAGAGCAAAGCCGTCTATCCCCGGAAGCATCACGTCCAGAAGGGCAAGACCGTAATCGTGGTGCTCCTTCAAGGCTTCCAGGGCTTCCTGCCCGTCCTGAAAAATGGTGGGCTCGTAGCCTGCCACTTTTAAATTCATGGCTATCATTCTGGCGATGGGTTCCTCATCCTCCACAATGAGAATGTTACTTTTCTGCATAATAAATACTTCCTTTTCTGTCTGTAGCTTGCTGTCCATACATATGATTTTGGCTATGCTCCTACCACCAATTTTCCATCCACCAGGACCTTCTCGATGACTGTATCCGAAATCAGCGGATTTCCATTGGCAATGACAATATCCGCGTCCTTGCCCTCCTCCAGGCTGCCCACCTTATCCTCGATGCCGATATGCCTGGCGGCATTGATGGTGATGGCCTGTAAAGCGGCAAACTCCTCCATACCGTTCTTCACGGCAAGGCCGGCGCACAGAGGAAGATACTGCTGCTGTATCACCGGGGAATCCGTGATAATAGACACCTGACAGCCCGCTTTGGCAAGAATCCCCGGCGTCTCAAAGCTCTTGTTCCTCAGCTCAAATTTGGAAGCATGGCCGAAGGAGGGTCCCACCGCCACCGGATAGCCCTCCTTGGCCAAATCCTTGGCGATTAGCGCTCCTTCCGTACAGTGGTCGATGGTCAGCTTCAGTCCATATTCCTTTGCAATACGGATGGCTGTGAATATATCGTCCGCCCGGTGTGCATGGGCCTTTAAAGAAAGCTCTCCCCTCACCACCGGAAGCATGGCTTCCAGCTTGGGGTCATAGGCGGGACGTTTGGTGATATCCTCCCCTGCCGCTTCCTTTTTCTCCATATACTCTTTGGTCTTCTCCAGCATAATCCTAAGCTTGGAAGCGGTGCTCATTCTGGAATAATTGTCCTTCTCCTTATAACAGCGTTTGGGATTCTCCCCAAAGGCACATTTCATGGCAATGGCTTTCTTCACCACCATGTCATCCACCCGGCTGCCAATGATCTTTATGGCCGTGAAGGTGCCGCCCAGCACGTTGGAGC
>CAPNGW010000125.1 GCA_948665105.1 uncultured Lachnospiraceae bacterium | reverse complement strand
ATATGTGGGTTACGAGGAGGGTGGCCAGCTCACGGAGGCCGTCCGCAGAAAGCCCTATTCCGTGGTACTCTTCGACGAGGTGGAGAAGGCTCACCCGGATGTGTTCAATGTACTTCTCCAGGTGCTGGACGATGGGCGGATTACCGACTCCCAGGGGCGCACCGTGGACTTTAAAAATACCATATTGATTATGACCTCCAATCTGGGTTCGGCCTATCTGCTGGAGGGAATCGAGGATAACGGTGAGATTACACCGGAGTGCGAGGCGGCGGTGATGAATGAGCTTCGCGGCAGCTTCCGGCCGGAATTTTTAAACCGGCTGGATGAGACGATTTTATTTAAGCCTCTGACCAAGGACAATATCGGAAATATCATTCATCTGCTTTTGGCAGATTTGAATAAGCGCCTTGCTGAGCGGGAGATTTCCGTGGAGCTTTCGGAAGAAGCCAGAGCCTATGTGGTGGATAACGGATATGACCCGGTGTACGGCGCAAGGCCCTTGAAGCGGTATCTGCAAAAGACGGTGGAGACATTGGCGGCAAAGCTGATTTTATCGGATGCGGTGGGTGCTGGGGATACCATTCTCATTGATGTGGTGAACGGAGAGCTGTCTGCCGGCAGGAAGTAGTCAAGGGCTGCCCCCCCTGGCCGGGAGGAAGCATTCAAGGGCTGAAAGCCCCCTGGCCGGAAGGGAGACTAATTTTATTACGTATTATACAGGGACGGTGCAGTTCCATCAGGGCTGCACCGTCCCTGTCTGTTAGTGGGCACTGGTGGAAATTTTCTTTATGCTTACCCGGTTGATAATGAGTAGAAAAATAATTATAATAAATATTGACATATCATGTCAGGATTTTGATGGTAATCTATGACCAGAGGAGGAGTTGGCAATGCAGGAAAGCAGATTATTTAAGATTGTGTATCATTTACTCGATAAAGGCCGGGCTACTGCTCCAGAATTGGCAGAAAAATTTGAAGTATCCCCAAGGACGATTTACAGAGATATTGATGCTCTGAGTGGCGCAGGCATTCCTGTTTACGCAGAAGCAGGGCGAAACGGCGGCATTCATTTAATGAATGACTTTGTTTTAGACAGAGCAGTATTGTCAGAAGAAGAAAAGCAGGAAATTCTAACAGCCTTACAAAGCATAAATTCTACGAAAAATATTGGCAGCAGCCAAACATTACAAAAGCTTTCTGCAATATTTAATATTAATTCGGAGGATTGGCTTGAAGTGGATTTTTCCAGATGGGGAAACAAGGGAACTGACAATGAGAAATTTGAATTACTGAAATCAGCAGTAATTCATCAAAAGTGCGTAAAAATAACCTATGCAAATTCCTATGGAACGATTAGCGAAAGAATTGTCCAGCCCCTAAAAATGTCATACAGGTCCATGGCGTGGTACTTAAAAGCGTATTGTACAAAAAAGCAGGATTATCGTATCTTCAAACTGACCCGCATTATAGATTTAGAAGTTCTCACGGACAGCTTTTGCAAAAGTTCATTTCCGGAATTAGATGAAACATCGAGTCGGGCCTGCAATAAAATCGTATTGCGTTTTCCAAAACAGATGTCCTATCGTGTTTATGATGAATTTGACAGAACACAAGTAGGCAAAAAAGAAAATGGCGATTTAATCGTATCTGCTGAAATGCCAGAAGATGAATGGCTTATAGGGTATCTGTTATCATTCGGAACACAAGTAGAGATTATAGAGCCAGCATACCTTACAGACGTTGTGGCGGAGCAGGCAAAGAAAATTTATGAAAAATATACCTTGTAAAACGGCCGGATAGCCATAATAAGATGCCCGGAGAGTATAAATCCTGACATAGGGTGTCAGGGTTTGCGTGTTATACTATTCCTGTAACCAAACAGATTTTGTATTCCTCACATGGTTAAGGCTCATTTCAATATGACATAAAATGAAGCCTGCAGCATGATGAAAAAGTTTTTTCTCACACTCAAGAGGTGGAAAAAACGTAATTTTAGTTGTAAAAGGAGAATGATGATATGGGAAGACCAACAACAAAAACCGATTTACTAACAGCAGCAGCCTCTAACTATGAAAAGCTAAACGCTCTTGTCTCTGACTTAACCGAAAAAGAGTTATCAACACTTTTTGATTTTTCAGGGGAAGAAAAAAAGAAAGAGGCCCATTGGAAACGAGATAAAAATCTTCGGGATATTTTCATTCATCTCTACGAATGGCATCAGCTTTTGTTAAGCTGGATACAGTCAAATCAGAATGGAGATAAGAAACCCTTTATTCCAGAGCCTTATAACTGGAAAACCTATGGAGATATGAATGTGCAATTTTGGGAAAAACATCAGGCCACATCTTTAGAGGATGCAAAAAGTATGTTTCAGAAATCCCATAGTGAGGTGATAAAACTGGCGGAAACTTTTTCAAATGAAGAATTGTTTTCTAAAGGTGTCTATAAATGGGTGGGCGGAAGCACTTTGGGTTCTTATTTCGTCAGCGTTACTGCAAGCCATTATGATTGGGCCATGAAAAAACTGAAAGCGCATAAGAAAATTGTGCTGCGCTCACGGATGTAAGGAAGGTGCTTTTTGTGTCCTGCTGCCTGTTAGGGATTAAAAATATTTTTTAATCCCTGTTGACATGGCGAGACTATTGTGATAGTCTAATAAAAACAAGAAGACTATTGAAGTAGTCTGGGAAGGAGAACAATACAATGAAGCTATTTGACTCAGAGCTGAAGGTCATGGAGGTCTTATGGGAGCAGGGCAGCAAATCTGCCCGGGATATTGTAGAGGTGCTTTCCAAACGCATCGGCTGGAATAAGAACACAACTTATACCGTCATTAAGAAATGCATTGAAAAAGGAGCCATTGACCGGGAGGAGCCGGGCTTTATCTGTAAGCCCCTGGTAACCAGGGAAGAGGTGGCCCAGAGCGAAACGGAGCAATTAATTGATAAAATGTTCGGGGGCTCCAGCGAGCTGTTCTTTTCCTCCTTTTTAAAAACCCGGGGGATTTCAGAGGAAGAGGCGGACAGGCTTTCCCGGATGATTCGGGATGCAGAGTAGGAGGTGACGAAAGATGCTTAATTTTAGGATGAATATGCCTTTTTATCTGATGGGAGTTTACGGCAGCCTTATGATCGTACTGGTGCTGCTTTTGCGAAGCGTTCTGAAAAACAGGCTTCCTCGGTTTGTATTTCCAGTGCTTTGGGGCGTGGTATTACTTCGCTTTCTGGTTCCCTTCTCCTTAAGCAGTCCCTTGAGCGCCAGAGGATTTGCGGAGCTGAGTCTGCCTCTTATGGAAAATGAGGCGACAGCGGGCAGTCCCGTGGTGGAAAATACTCTTTGGCAGGGCACAGGGGAGATGGGCATTGCGGAAGTTTTTACCGACTATCAGGAGTACCCGGGATTTCTTCTGGCAAATCCCAGAGGCTGGCTGATGATTGCCTATGCATTGGGAGGGATTGTCACGGTGGCGGTTTTACTCCGTCAGAAATATCGCTATTCCAGGATGCTGAAAGTCCGTTTATTGGTGGAGCATAATGAAACCATCAACGCCATTTTGCGGGATATGGATATGGGGCATATTTTGGTATTTACCAATGATGAAATTGCCTCGCCCATGGTGTGCGGCCTGTGGAACCCTCGCATCTATCTTCCCACCCGCATGAATTTTGACGATACCGTACTTTTACGTGACATTTTGACCCATGAAGCCATGCACATCAAACGCCGTGACAACTGGGTGAAAGCCGTGATGCTGGTGGTTCTTAGCTTAAACTGGTTTAATCCCCTGGCATGGATTATGTCAAAATGCTTATCCTCCGATTTGGAAGCATCATGTGACGAGGCCGTGCTTAGAGCATACAAGGAGGACAGACGCAAGAGCTATGCGGAGAGCCTTTTAACCATGGCCATAACCGGAAACCGCTCCACCCTTTTGTACAGCGCTTTTTCCAAAACGGAGGTGGAAAGGCGAATAAAAAATGTGCTCCATTATAAAAAAGCATCTGTAATCATGATGATTTTCTCCGTAATCTTTCTTCTGTGCGGCACTGTGGTCTTTGCCACCGGCGTGCAGGCGCCTTTTCAACCGGAGCTGACGGGCTATTGTGCAAGCAGCAATTCCCGGTGGGGCGCCAGGGTTACGCGCACAAGAGACATTGCACTGGGAGAAAATTCCGAGAAGCGGGTGGAGTATATTGTTCTGACTATTTTGGCGGAGGGTATCGGCGACCCGGAGCTCTTAGAGGAGCGTATGGCTGCGGAGCTGGCAAAGGAATTTGGCGTGGAAAAAGGTGCCTTTCATATAGAGATTTCTCTTTGCCTGAATGAGGAGGACCAGGAAGAGGAATACGAGGCCTGGGAAATCAGGCAGGATAAGGACGGATTCCATCGGTATAAGGGAGAAAAAATCCGTACTTTTGAAGATGAAATGGGAGGGCTCTATCAGTCCCGAGAGGAGGGCTCTTATGATATTACCGTTCACAGAGACCGCCTTGGCTTTATTACCTCCTTAACAGTGCTTCAGGAGGGAGATGCGGAATTTGATAAGCGCACCCGGGAGCTTGAGCGTGAATCCTATGGGGCTTCCTATGATAATACCTATGATGTTGGCTGGGAAGGGGAGCAGGTCCAGGAAAGCACTGCCTGGGGCCTGTAGCAGTAGAGGTTACTAATTCCATTCCTCAGCCAAGAGAAAATCACGGATATTGCGATGCTTGATACCATTGCGGCTCATGTCAAATTCATCCAGAGAAATGACGTATTTCGGGAAGTTGTCTCGGATATTATCATATGCTCCGAATTCACGTTGGATAGTTTCGTCAGAGGCAAGCAGATAAGCAACTTGAACATACAGCTTTTCATCTCGTTTATGGCAGACAAAATCAATTTCTTTGTCACCAGTTCTCCCTACTGTGACTTCATAGCCACGGCGAAGAAGTTCCAAATAAACAATATTTTCTAAAGTAAGATTGATTTCTTTCATATTGCCGCCAAAGACTGCTTCACGGATACCGTGATCGGCAATGTAATATTTTTCGTTGTATGCAAGAAGCTGTTTGCCTTGCAAGTCCTCACGCTTTACATGATAGAACAAATAAGCATCACAGCAATATTTGATATAGTTGAGGATTGTTTCCGGAGCTACGGTACGCTGCTCGCTTTTGAGAAACTTTGCCAGAGAAGCTGCTGAAAATGTATTTCCTACATTTGCCATTACGTATGCGATAACGCGTTCCAATAAATCCACATCACGAATTTTATTGCGTTTTACAATATCTTTCAACTGAACAGAGTTGAACAAATCGTGGAGATACTGTTTTGATGGTTCATCAGCATAGCGGATGTTTGCAAGATAGGGCATACCGCCGGACAGAAGATATTTCTGAAAACACTTCTGGATGGATTCATCGGGCGTGATTGTTTTATACAGTTCCATAAATTCGGCAAAAGAGAATGGATAGATAACAAATTCCACATAACGTCCACCGAGGTAAGTGGCAAGTTCACCGGATAGTAACCTGGCATTAGAACCGGTAATATAGATATCGCAATCCAGGGAAACACGAAATGAGTTAATGCATTTTTCCCAATCTTTCACTTCCTGAATTTCATCGAAGAAAAGATAAACTTTGCCATTGATGTTAGAGGCTCTTTTGATAATTTCCTCATGCAGTGCTTTTGCGGTTTGCAGATGGGCATAGTTCATATCTTCAAAATTGATGGAAATGAATTGAGCAGGATTTACGAAAGACTCAGTAAGCTCTTGTTTAATAAGCTCCAGCATAACGGATTTTCCACAGCGGCGAATGCCGGTCATAACCTTTATCAATTCTGTTCCGATAAATGGGCGGATACGGTTCATATACATTTCTCGTTTGATCATGAAAGAATAAGCCTCCTTTCTTGTGCTGTGTACAGCGTACCATATTTACAACTTAAAAACAATAAACAAAAATACATTTTTTTTAGTTATAACTGAAGAAATACAAAACTAACAAGATTCGACAGATATAACTTAAAGAAGTGGCAAGAGAACTCGTAAAAGTATAAGCATTGACTTTCACGTCATGAGAGATTAGAATTATAAGCATAAAAGCTGGTGGAAATATAAAATATTTCACAGATAAGGGAATTTATTTTAGAAAAGCAATGTAAGAAGGCCAGAAAGTGGCAGTCAATGTTAAAGTCAATATGTTTAACGAAGCAGCTCGTGTGCAAATGCCTGCAATGGTTCATTTGATGCAAATGGGATATTCTTACTTTGGAGAAATAACCGAAGATATGGCAGGTACAGTATATGAAGACCGGATATTATATTGATACATTTATAGAATTATTTGGAGAGAAGACCGGACAGAAATTAGGTTTAGTAAAAAAAGGAGCTGAGTAATCGTGGAGAGTAAGAAAAGGCGGCATATCAGTCAGTAAATACCACTTTTGTACAGAGGAATGTTGTCATGGTCGCACTATGCAGTATTATTGCAGGTGAATGAGAGAAAAAAGGCACAGACGGAGAGTAAACAACATGAAGTACGATGGAATGATAGCAGCGCTAAACAGCCTTGGCAATGCAAGCAAAAGTATCATGAAGGATGTTAATATTCAGGAGTTAGGCCGGGTTTCGGAGATTCTAAAGCCTTTCAGGAATCCAGCGCCTCCCAGCAAACCACACAGAAGCGAGCAACGGATCAGCTTCAACAGGTTAGCAAAATCTGGGAGGAGCAATATCGTTCCTCTGGGTTATCAGAGACGGTACCATCCTCTTTGCTTAAGCAGTTGGCGGATATGCAGGCCAAGAATGCAATGCTGATAGAGTGCTCAGCAGCCACAAAAATGCTGGAGGAAATCAGACATGCCCTTGTTCATTCTGAGATTCAGACAGTGGTGAACGCGGTGGAAAATGCTCTGGAATCAACGAAAATTGAAGCGGCGGACATGGCCTTCCTTCGGACGTCACC
>CAPNGW010000124.1 GCA_948665105.1 uncultured Lachnospiraceae bacterium | reverse complement strand
CCCCGGAGCCGGAAATTAAAAGATTATTTGGAGTAATGCTATGATAAAGCTTTCGAAGCGGCTTCGGGCAGTGGCAGAGCTGGTGGCGCCGGCTGACTGCATTGCAGACGTGGGATGCGATCACGGTTATATTCCTATTTATCTGGTGGAGCAGGGAGGCTGTAAAAGAGCCATTGCCTTGGATATCAACAGAGGACCCTTACAGCGGGCGCAGGAGCACATTGTGGAATATAAGCTGGGGGATTACATAGAGACGAGATTATCAGACGGATTAAAGGCTCTGAGAAAGGGCGAGGCCCAGGGGATTGTCATCGCCGGCATGGGGGGAGGTACCATGCAGAGAATCCTTAAGGCCGGGCGGGACGTGATAGAAGGGGATACCCTTTTGGTGCTGCAGCCCCAGTCGGAATTGCGGGAATTTCGCAGCTATCTTATGAGCCATGGATTTGCCATATTGGCGGAGGACATGGTCTTTGAGGATGGCAAGTACTATCCCATGATGAAGGTGCAAAAGTTCAGGGAATGGACCCAGAGCAGTAACAGTGGTAAAAAGTCATGCGCTACGGGTGGAATTGCCTATTCCGAAATGGAGCTCCGCTTCGGCCCCCTGTTGCTTAAAAAGCGTCACCCGGTTTTAAAGGAATTTTTGCTGTGGCAGGAAGGGAAGAAGCAGGTAATATTGGAAGGCTTAAGCCAGCCGGAAGACACACCTAAGGGGGAAGCATCCCAGCGCAAAAGTCAAAGGATTGCCAGGATAGAAGAGGAATTATCTTACATTCGTCAGGCGATTAAGGTATATAAATAAGCACAGAATGTGTCAGTTCAAACAGTGAGAATCGGTAGAGGTGGAGGAAGCCATGGAACAGATGTTTATATCAGAATTGGTGATAGAAAAAGTCAGACATTTAGAAAATATCACAATACCTCTTTCTGCTGAAAAGCCAAAGCACTTGCTTCTTACAGGGAAAAACGGAAGCGGAAAGACAAGTGTTCTGGAAGCTATGTCCAGGTATTTAAATGCAGTAGCCACATCAGATCGACTAGAACAGGTTACCGAAGTTTTACCAATTTATCAGAAAAAATTGAAGGAACTGCTAAGCCAGGGAATTAAAAATAGTAAAACCATAGAGGCAGAAAAGGATATTTTACGTTGTCAAAATGATTTGGATAATATAAAAAGCGGGTTATCTATAGAATTTAGTCAATCGCAGAATCGTTTAAGATATTATTTTGAAAAAGGGCAGTTTGTTCTGGCATACTATAAAGCGGATAGATTTTTTTCGGTTGAAGTGCCAAAGCATGTGGAGAAGGTAGAACTGAAAGATAGTTATGCCATAGAAGAAGTTCCCAGGGAGTTTTTTGTAAAATATTTGCTGGATTTGAAAGTGACAGAAGCCCTTGCCAGAAATAGCGGGAAATCCGAAAAAGCGGAGGAAATCAGTGTGTGGTTTCAGAATCTTGAAGAATTACTCCGAAGGATATTTGAGGATAACTCTTTAAAACTGGTTTTTGAGGAGGATACCTTCTCCTTCTGGATACAGGAAACAGGAAAAGAACGATTTGATTTTAATACCTTATCCAGCGGTTTTGCGGCCGTTTTGGATATCGTTTTGGACATTATTATCAGAATGGAGAAAACCACAAATAAAACCTTCAACTTTTACATGCCAGGCATCGTCCTTATAGATGAAATTGAAACTCACCTGCATCTGGAGCTGCAAAAGCGAATCCTCGATTTGCTGACAACGGTATTCCCCAACATTCAGTTTGTGATGTCCACCCATTCGCCTTTTATTTTAAACAGCCTTGAAAATGTGGTGATTTATGATTTGGAAAACCACATGACTGTAGCAGACGGTTTGGCGAATGTTCCCTACAGCGGGATTGTGGAAGGATATTTTAATGCCAGCGAGATGTCTGTCTCTTTAAAGGAGAAGTATGAGCGATACAAAGAGCTTGTCAAAAAGCAGGAGCTCTCGGACGATGATTTCGAGGAAATCGCCGGATTGGAGTTGTTTTTAGATGAAATTCCGGATTATCTGGCTCTGAACATTACAACCGAGTATCAAAGACTGAAAATGGAATTTGAGCGCAGGGAGGATGTATAATGGTAAAAGTGGAACGTACTTTTCCGGCTCCGGGTTCCCTGGCCATTGAGTCTCAAAAAAAGACCGGGCATTATGATAAACCGGATGTCATCCGTCAATTACGGGAGGATTTTCACGATAAATGTTATATTTGTGAGATAAAGCCCTTGCAGGACCCGGAAGTGGAGCATTTATTGCCCCATGAAAACGGGAAGTACCCGGAGCGAAAATTTGACTGGAAGAATCTTTTTTGGTCCTGTGGCCATTGTAATAAGATAAAGAATCAGGAAAAATATGCAGAGGGCATTCTGGATTGTTGCGAACAGGACCCGGAGGAAAGAATTTGCTTTCGTTTACAGGAAGATAATGTGGACGTTCTGGCAAAGGACGGGCAGGATGAAAAAGCTGCACGGACAGCCGAGCTGGTATGGGAAGTCTTCAATAAGAAAAATACGGAAATGAGAGTTGTCAAGAGTGAAATGAGGCTTCAGGAGCTGCAAAAAGAAATGAATATTCTGTATGATACCCTTGAAAACATAAAGAAAAATCCGTCTTCAAAAACTACTGCAAGAAAGCTGAAAGCATTACTGCGCAGAGAATCCGGCTTTGCCGCATTTAAAAGGTGCTATGTGAGAGACCATGCAGAGCAGTTCCCACAGCTTTTGCCATACATAAAGTAAATTTGCTGAAAGGAAATGAGCAAATGAAATGCAAAGAGATTATTGAAAATTTAAGAGACCACTTCCCGGAGCATCTGGCCTGTACCTGGGACAATGTGGGCCTTTTGGTGGGCAGCCGGGAGAAGGAAATCCACCGCATCTACGTGGCTTTGGATGCCACAGACCGTGTTATCAGTGAGGCCATTAAGCAGAAGGCGGACATGCTTTTAACCCACCACCCTATGATTTTCAAGGGCCTAAAAAATGTGACCGAAGCAGATTTTATCGGGCGCAGGGTAATCGAATTGATTCGTCATGACATGGCTTACTATGCCATGCACACCAACTTCGACGTGACGGGTATGGCAGAGCTGGCAGCTGAAAAAATGCAGCTTCAGGAGGTATCCATACTTCAGAAAACCACAGAGACCGAGGACGGTCCGGTTGGCATAGGAAGAGTGGGAAAGCTTCCCGTTCCCATGAGCCTTGATGCATGTATTGCCCGAATCAAAGAGGCCTTCCAAGTAGACACGGTGAAGGTGTTTGGCTTTCACCAACAGCCCTATGGATTCAAGGGGCAGATAAAGCGAATTGCACTCTGTCCCGGCTCCGGCAAGAGTGTGATTGAAGATGCCCTTAAGGCGGGGGCCCAGGTCCTTGTCACTGGTGACATTGACCACCATGAGGGAATCGATGCGGTGGCAAGAGGCATGGCAGTCATTGACGCCGGCCATTACGGCATGGAGAAAATGTTCGTTCCCCATATCTTTCGGTATCTCAATGAAGCATTGCCGGAGCTTACTGTTGTGACGGAAAAGCCACAGCAGCCTTTTGTATATATTTGAGAAGACAGGAAACATCAGAGAAGACAAGGAGGTAACAGACCATATGTACAAATTGATGATTGGCCAACAGGAATACACATACCCGGAGGGCACCACCTTCCTGGAGGTGGCAAAAGAATTTCAGAAGGATTATGCGGACGACATTGTGCTGGTACTTTATAACAACCGGCTGCGGGAGCTGAACAGAGAGATTCCCGGGGATGGAAGCTTGTCCTTTGTTACCACCATGGATAAGGCCGGGCGCAATGCTTACCGCCGAAGCCTGACACTTCTGATGCAGCGGGCAGTCTATAATCTGTCCAGGGAAACAGACGCTCCAAGCACCGTCAGGGTCCTTCACTCCATCAGCCAGGCATATTATTGTGAGCTGGGTGGAAAGACACCGGTGACGGAAGAGTATCTTGAGGCTTTGAAGGCAGAGATGTTAAAAATCGCCGGGGAAGAGCAGCCTATCCTGAAAAAAAGTATCCACGCGGAGGACGCTGTGAGGTTCTTTGCGGAGCTTGGTATGAAGGATAAGGAGAAGCTGTTCCGCTACCGGAGAAGCTCCAGGGTCAATATCTACAGCATCGGTAATTATACCGATTACTATTATGGCTATATGGTGCCAGATACCGGGTACTTAAAATATTTTGATTTGGAATGCTATGACGAGGGCTTTGTGCTGATTTTTCCCAGCCTGGATTCCAGAAAGACGGAGGAGTTCCTTCCCTCCCACAAGCTCTATCATGTGCTGAAGGAGTCCGTCCACTGGGGTGAGATGCTGGAAATCAACACGGTGGGAGCCTTAAATGACGCCATCAGCCAGGGCAGAATTCAGGACGTGATTCTCCTGCAGGAAGCCCTGATGGAGCAGCGTATTGGCAAACTGGCGGAGCAGATTGCAGACCAGCCGGAGAGAAAATTCATCATGATTGCAGGCCCATCCTCCTCAGGAAAGACCACCTTCTCCCATCGTCTGTCCATCCAGCTGATGGCTCAGGGGCTTCATCCTCATCCCATCGCTCTGGATGATTATTATGTCAATCGGGTGGATACGCCTCTGGACGAGAATGGAGAGTACGACTATGAGTGTCTGGAAGCCCTGGATATTAAGCAGTTTAACCGGGATATGACCGCTCTTTTGAACGGGGAGGAGGTGGAGATGCCCACCTACAACTTCAAAACCGGAAAACGGGAGTATCGGGGAAACAAAAAGAGATTGAAAGAGAATGACATTCTGGTGCTGGAGGGGATTCATGGGCTGAATGACAAGCTGTCCTATTCTCTGCCCGAGACCAGTAAACTAAAAATCTATATCAGCGCCCTGACTCAGCTTAACATTGACGAGCATAACAACCTGTCCACCACTGACGGGAGGCTTATCCGCAGAATGGTACGGGACGCCAGAACCAGGAACACCACCGCCCGGGAGACCTTTGGACGCTGGGATTCTGTGCGCCGGGGGGAGGAAAAGCATATTTTTCCCTTCCAGGAGCATGCGGATGTCATGTTTAACTCTGCACTGATATATGAAATTGCGGTGCTGAAGCAGTATGCGGAGCCGTTGCTCTTCAACATTGACAAGGACTGCCCGGAGTATCTGGAGGCCAAACGGCTCTTAAAGTTCCTGGACTATTTCCTTCCGATGCCCAGTGAGGACGTGCAGAAAAATTCCATTCTGCGAGAGTTTATTGGCGGAAGCTGCTTCCCGGTATAAGAGAACCGGGAGGGAGCGAAGGCGTTCCCCAGTATAAGAGAACCGGGAGGGAGCGAAGGCGTCCCCCAGTATAAGAGAACCAGAGGGAGCGGAGGCTACAGCACGGATACGATTTCCAGCTCCCTCCGCTCTGAAAGGTCGATAACAGTGTTGTCTGCAAGCTGTACATAAGGGCGGGAAAGCTGTGTTTTGTTTATCATCACCACCGTACCACTTTGGCCGTTGTTTAAAAGTATACGGTTGTGCCGGTAGGTGTCGGCAATATGCTCAAAGAAGGTCAGAATGTATTTGGGGTGGTATTTCTGCAGCCCGTCCTTCTCAACGGCATCGATGACCTGGAAGGGACAGAGAGGCTTCCGGTAACTGCGTGCCGCCGTCATGGCGTCGTATACGTCCGCGATGGCAATAATCATTGCGAAATCATCCGTCTGGTCGGTGGTAAGCCCCTGAGGATAACCGGAGCCGTCGCAGCGCTCATGGTGCATAAGCGCTGCTTTTTTGATGCGAATATCAATATCGCGATCCTTAAGAAGCTGGAAGCCCAGTGCGGGATGGCGTTTTACCTGGTCGAACTCCTCAGGGGTGTAGCGGCTGGTCTTGTCTAAAAGCTCTATGGGCAGTGCGGTCTTGCCCACATCGTGAAGCAGGCCGCAGAGAGTCAGTACCTGTAAATCCTCCGGCGAAAGCTTCAGCCATTTCCCCATCAGACGGGCAATCATGGATACGTTGATGGAATGCGAATAGATGCTGTCACTCATCTGCCGCATGTTAAAGAGGCTGTCAAATAAATCCAGGGTTCCAGGAGAGTGGCGGACAAGATTGTCCACGCTGTTTAAAAGCTCTTCGGTGTTAAGCGCTTTATCGGAATCCTCTAAAATGCTGGAAAGAGTGCCGCGAAGGGCATGTATCTCCTGGGTGTAGTCCATCTGAAACCTTCGAAATTGCGGTGTTCGAAGCAGCTTCTGGGCCCGGGACTGGGAGGCGTTGATGTAGGTGAAACGAGACTGGGCAGATTTCTCTTCCGTAACCGGGGACGATTTCTCATCTTCCGGTGCCTCCTCCACAACCGGAGACGATTTCACGTCCTCCGGCGTTGCCTCAGAAACCTCCTTGGGCTCCTCAATCAAAACCTCATAAATTCCGTAATAGTTGATACGGTCAATCATGCTCTCATCCAGAACCATACCTGCCTCCAGAACCAGTTGTCGATGGTGGTTGTACAGAGGCTGTCCCAGTATCATTCCGGGCTGTAATTCCATAGCAGCATATCGTTTCATAGGCTGTAATCCTCACTCTCGTCGTCTGTTTGACCGTGCATTTGAAAGCTGCCGTATCCCAGGGCATTTCTCTATTGCTCAGTCCTCATTTTCTTCAATTCCTCTGCATTGGAGTTTAAGCCGGACATGATGCCGGCAATGCCATCGATGCTTTTTAGGTTCTGTCGGTTTCCTTCCAGGATGTCGGTGGCGCTTGCGGTGATTTCCTCTGTGATGGCGGTTACGCTTTCGATGCTTCCGCCGATGGCTGCATTGGCTGTTATTACCGCATCCGTGGCGCCCTTGAGGTGGTCGGTCAGACGGAAGATTCCATCCACACCCTCCTGAATCCGTTCAAAATTATGTACAGTATCGTTGACGCAGGCGTTCTGCCTCTGGTTGCTCTCTAAAAGTGAGCCGACGGATTCGGCAACCTCTTCCAGTGCCTTGGCAATATTTTCGATTAAAGCGTTGATATCCGATGTTGCGCTGCGGGTCTGGCCGGCCAAATCGGAAATCTCGGAAGCCAC
>CAPNGW010000123.1 GCA_948665105.1 uncultured Lachnospiraceae bacterium | reverse complement strand
ATGCGCCTGCGTATGCAGCCACCCAGGGAGGTAAAGATCGTGTGAAGGACTATCTCCTTGAGGCTTTGGGGGATACAGAGTCCATAGCCGTAACACGCTACAGCGGTGGCAGAGAGGAGGCCTACACCCTGGAAGGAGCAGATGTGAAAGCCCTGAAAGAGTGGATGAAAGCCCTTACACTGGGAGAGGAAGCCACCTTTGAAGAAGGTGCATATCCGGGAGAAGTTTCGGAGGGCGGAGAAGTGTATTACTTTGAAGCTTCGGAAGGAGAAGCGGCATTTTCCTACCGCAACTTTGGAGACTGCTATCTGGTGGTTGAGGACCACTGGTATCCCGTTTTAAATCCAGCAGAGCCGCCGATGTAAGATAAGAGATACGGGATTGACATTCTATCAAACCCTTGTTGAAAACATTAAAATCACTATAAAATTATTGTGAAAAAGTGATAAAAGCTTGATTTTTTTTCTTCCGTGTGTTAAAGTGGATAAATAAATTGTATTTTTTTCAGTACAAATACTGAAAGTGTAAGAAAGGAGCACGCCATGTCATGCAAGAGAGAATTACTACAGTAAGCGCTGCGGATATGGGGCAGATATGCCAGATACTGCTGGGTCTGGGAGAGAAAAGGGAGAAACCAAGCAGTTTTGTAGATGCCGGAGATTTTAAGGATGGCTCAAGTGAAAGCGGGCTGTCCGGGGAACAAAAACCAGGCGTAGACTATACGAGATTTGGTAAGATTGGTAAAATAAATATATGACAGCATACAAAATGGCCCATGAGATTATAAATCCGCAGGGGCCGTTTTGTATTTTATCATCAATTTCCCAAGAACGATACAATAAGAGGCGAGGAGAGATACCGTGGGATATAATGTATGCAGACCGATTACGCTGCACAATGATTTTCTGCCACCGGCTGAGGCACCGCACGAAGACAGGCAGTACCTGCTCTTTGGGTATAACGATGGACTTATTATAGGAGAAAACTTGTTTTCAGATGGGATGTGTTCCATGGAAGAAATTTGGAATTATGACATCAAACAAGTGGAAGCGTTAAGAGGAACCTACACGGAACAGACCATCTATGGTTTTCGGGCTCAGGATGACACAAAGTTTTGGGAGGAAGCAAAAAGAGAAGAAACGGAATATCCCTTTATCTTTGTCGTTTTACTGCAAGGAAGGATGGAAGAAACGAAAACAGAACTTTACAATCGATGCCGTGTGGAGCAAGAACTTTCAGACGAGGGAAAAAGAAGAGTAATTACTTACCTGACATTGGATAACAGTGGTATGGTCATGGTGCTTTTATGCAGGTATTATGAGGATGGTTCCGAATTGGTGGATAGATTTCACCGTGGTAGAGAAGAGGATTATCTGAAGGAAATGGGCCTGGAAATGACCTATAGCTTTACGTTTGCAGGAGTGCAGAAAAAATTTTTAGGAAGCGAAAGGATTTACAGCTTGGCGGACAGGATGCTAAGTTGTGCTTACATCTATGCCATTGAGAGATACCCTGGCAGTATTCATAAGGTGCAGGATAATATAAAAGCAGTTTTAAAATCCGGCGCCATCACAAAGAAAGAGTCTGTTTTAGGATGTAATGATGAGGTGATGGTTATGGAAAATGTACCCTGGTCAGAATTTCTCAAACTTTTTCGTGATGAGACAGGGGTGCTAAATCATAGCTGTCCTCAATATAGGCAACAATTAATAGGGATTACAACTATTATATGTCAGAAGCAGGAAGAGACTGATGACAGCCGTTTAAGTGCGGATAAAGCAGTGATGGAGACGGATGGCGCGGATAAGAAAGACGTTGCTCCGATAAATGGCTGCACTCCACCAAGAAAAATAAGACTAAGTGAGGCAATGCGGAAACGGATTCAGGAAAGGGACGATTCAGACTTTCAACCAGAAGCATCGTATTTGAACCGTTATTTGTTTCAGGTTATCAATGCACTTCAGAAGTTTGAAGATGCGCCACTGGCTGACTATGTTTTTTGCTCCATGTTTTTGCCCATAGACATGCTTTTGAATATCGCGGAAAATGTTGGTGAGCATACTAGGCAAGATTTTATCCGAAACTTTCACAAATTTGTGAAGGGGCTACATCTGTGTGTGCAGAATGCCATCCGCTCAGACCGACAGTTTACGCAGTCACTTGATTTTGACATTCGGATTTATAATACACCGGTACGGTTGAATGCTTTTTATAATGCCTTTATTTATTTTATGAAGAATTTTCTGGATAAACTGGGGCCGAATACGCCAAGTGGGCATCGATATGAGTTCTTGGCAAGTCTGGGAGTAACCGATACTATCCAGGTGGAAGAGCTTTTCCGGAATATGTATAAGGGAAACCGGCTGTTTTTGGTAAGCATACCGGAGAATCAAGCCTATGATATGCAGCTGATGCTTCTAACCTTAAGTCATGAAGTAGGGCATTTTGTAGGACAAGCCATCCGCAACAGAGAGTATCGTGAGAAATGCGCGATAAAGATTACAGCGAAGGCCACGGCACTTTGCTTTCAAAGGAAATTGGAAGCGGTATCGGAAGGGGAAGAGCAGATACTTAATGGAGTGAATGAAGAATATTGGAAGAGGTTTGAGGACCGTTTCAATGAGTATTTGACACAAGAGACGGAGAAGCTGAAGCAGCCGGAATATTTGAAAGAGAAATTTAGGGGCAGGTCCGAGGAGGAATTAAGGCAGCTGAAAGAGTTGTATACGGATTATCAGTATTATACGCATGTAATGTCCGATATTTTGAAGGACAGTGTGAGTGATATTTTGATTCATAATAAGGAAGAGCTGTTTGGGTATCTTCAGGAGACAGTATATCTGAATTCTATAAAACTCCAAAACAAAAATAACGCAAAAGGCACAAAAAGCGCAGAAAATGCTGCAAGAGAAGCCCGGGATAATATCATGGATAAAATTGCGAAAATATCCAAAGAGATAACCGGCTACTCTGTTTGGGGAAATGGGGAGCTTTCCATAAACACGGTGGTTGATGAGATGATTTTGCTTTTCAAGGAGTGCGAAGCAGATTTGATGGGTATTTTGACTCTGGAATTGTCTTATGAAGATTATTTACGTGCAATTCAAAGAAGTCTGGTTGAACAGGGAATTCCGAAAGGAGATTTTCCTGCAAAACTTAATATCCGCAGCGGCCTTGTTGCCTATACCCTAAGTTACCAGGAGGAGGGAGAAGACTTTGGATACGGCTGGCGGGATGATGCGCCAAAGGATATAGACAAAAGCTTGTCCCAAATAAATATCTGTATTATCAATTTTAGAAACGATTATCTTTCAGATGCAGGGACGGAAAAACAGAGCTGCATGGAAAAGTTGGATGTGTTTTTGAATAAAGAAATATTATATATGCTGCTTGGTTATCTTTTGGGATGCAGAAGGAGTTTTTATTGTCATATGAAGCAGGAAGATACAGCGAAGGCGGTAGAACTTCAGGATATGCAAGAGCGGTTACAAAAAATGTTTCGGCTATGCCTGGAACCGAATGTGGAAAAGCTTATCTGGAATATGCAGGGCCATATTGAGGAGTATCAGAGACTCCTCTGGGATGAGATACGCATAACAGCGGAGCGTAGGACAGAGGAATGTCAGGGGTGAAATAATGAATAAAAAAGAGATAGGAGAAGAATTTTGCGCGTATTTCATGGAGCGCATGAGGGAATATTTCACAAGGATACCAGAGGGGATAGCGCTGAGATTCTCCAATCCTCCGGAATTTAAGTCCCAGATACTTGTCCGGGGTGTGGAGGAAGCATGGCCAGATGCCAGACTGGAAGCAAAAATAAAAAAGTATTCAGCAGTGTGGTGGGTGGAGGGCGGAGAAGAATATGCGGCAATGAGAAAATTCTTTTCCATAGTCATACAGGAATTGGAGGCTCGTTTTTTGAATCTCTTGTATTTGCAGGAGCTTGAAAAAGAATTAAGAAAAAGAATTGAAAAAGGCCATGAGGATGACAGGACTCTGGAAGATTTTTTTCTGGGGGATTTACTTAATAAAGAATGGCTGACAACAAGGTATGTAAAGCAGGTATTGAGAGAGAAAGGATTGCCGCCGCTGGAACTCTTGGTTCAGCTTTCTGCGCAGAAATATGAGAAGAGGACTGTAAAGACAAGGATATATTTTCCTGGAAATTCCCTGTGGAAATCTGACTTCATGGTGGCATTTGAAGACAAAAAGGAAAATCGAGCCGAGCGGCAGATAGCAACGTCAAATTTAAGAAATCTTCGCAAGATGATGGAGATGTCGGGAGACGGACAGGGACTTTTGGCCCAGAAACAAGAAGGAAGGTATTATATTGAAGGTGTGGTAAGCCCCATGGAGATGGAGAAGGTTTCTCCTGTAGAAGTAGAGTTTACTGGCCGCTTAAGCTGGGTTGTCAGAGAGGATGGGGTGGCTTTACTTCAGTGCAGAGAGGGCGAGAAACAAATTCCGGCAGTGGAGGGAGATGAAAATGAAGAGAAGTGGAGAAAAGAACTGAAAAATGTAATGGATTCATTGCATTTGGAAAATGTGGAGAAGGTGACAAGCATTCTGGAAGTTTTGCGTAAACAAGATCATGGCACATCTATTATTTTCATGGAGGAAAAGCTGCTGAAAGAGGAAGTAAAGCGGCTATCCGGCTACAGGCGGGCATATGCCATGAAGCCTTTTCCCATGCTGGAGAATGAGGAGAAAATAGTGGGGATTTCTGCTATTGACGGCGCTTTGCTTGCAGATGTGGATGGAAAATGTTATTGTGTGGGAACTATTTTGGACGGAAAACTGGTAATCGAGGGAAACTCCAGCCGGGGAGCCCGTTTCAATTCTTTGACCAATTATGTAAACTGGGTGGTAGAATGGTATAAAGAACAGGCTCAAAAAGCAGGGAAAGCAAAGGAATGGGAATCGGCCTGGTGCTTTGTGGCAGTTATGTCCGAAGATGGAACAGTAGACATCCAGGCACCGGAGGGACTTATGAGGAAAATGATAGAGTAACTCTAATATTGGAAGAAACGCGGAGCATTTTTAAGATTCTTTTACAATTTCATGCATTCTTTTTTCCTGTTATTTGTTATAATATTCACATAAGCAATGAGCCATGCGGCTCAAAAAGACAAAATCAGGCCTTGCATGAAAGAGCCGGGAAAATACAGGAGATACCACCATGATACGCATACTAATCGTAGAAGACGACCCCAACATTGCAAAACTCATCGAAGCCACCGTCTCCATCGGCGGCTATGAGGGAATTGTCTGTAACAACGGCGCAGAGGCCTTCCAGAGGATGGAAGCCGAAGCCTTTGACCTGATTCTTCTGGACGTGATGCTCCCTGACATGAGTGGCTTTGAAATTATGCGTAACCGCACCAATACTGAAACCCCTGTGATTTTTATCACTGCCAAGCAGGAGCTCACCGATAAAGTCCGGGGGCTGCGCTTAGGGGCGGAGGATTACATTGTAAAGCCCTTTGAGGCGATGGAGCTTCTGGCCCGTATTGAGGTGATTCTGCGCCGGGTCAGCAAGACGGCGGAGGTGTACGAATATCGGGATATCTCTGTCAATATTGAAGAGCACATCTGCAAGCGGAATGGCCAGATTGTTTATCTGACTCCAAAGGAATTTGAGGTCCTGGTATTTTTCCTGCAGCATAAGGATGTGGCAGTGTCGAGAGAGCGGCTTTTAAGTGCGGTATGGGGCTTCGAGTACGAAGGAGAGACTCGGACCATTGATATCCATATTCAGCAGCTGCGCAAGAAGCTGAGCTTAAAGGATTGTCTCATCACCATTCCCAAGCTGGGATACCGATTGGAGAGTAGAACGTAGATGAAACTGTGGCAGAAAATTTTTCTATATACGATGATGCTGGTAATGCTTGCTGTGAGCGTTACCAGTATTTTGCTGTTGAAAAACAGCTTCAATCTGGCCATGGACCAGCGGAAACAGGCCGCCTCCACGGGGCATGAATTTCTGGTCACCAATTTTAAAAGCATGTTGCTGTCGGAACGGCTCCGGCAGAATGTGATTGTCCTGGAACCGGCCCGGGTCATCGGCTATATGGAGAGCACTTTCGAGGAAGAGGTTGTCAAGGAAGGTATTTCCTTTTATGACCGGGACCTTAAGCTGGTGTATCAGAATGGTGAGCGGGGCCAGGAGACGGTGCAGGAGCTGCTTAATACGGTGGCGGAGTCCGGGGAGAGCTACATGCAGATGAAGGAGGATGTACTCTACATTGTGTCCAAGGAATCCTTAGAGACCAACACATATTATTTCCTGACGGCTTCCGACATGAGCGATGTGGTGCGTATGCATAGGGACATGCTGGGCAGCGTGCGTTTCACCAGTATGCTTTGTGCGTTGATTATTGCGGCAATCCTGCTTGTTGTGGTGAAAATGCTGCTTATGCCTTTGCAGAAAATAAATGCGGGCACCCGGGCCATCGCCCAGGGAGAATATAACCGTCGTGTGCCCCAGAGGGGTAAGGATGAAATTTCGGAGCTGGCCGGCAATATGAACCGGATGGCACAGGCAGTGGAGGAAAATATCCGGGCCCTGGAAAATGTGGCGGAGGACCGAAAGCAGTTTATCGACAATCTGTCCCATGAGATGAAGACGCCCTTGACCTCCATCCTGGGCTTCTCAGACCTGCTTCTCATCAAAAGCGACATGCCAACGGAGCAACGGCAGGAGTACGTGAGCATTATCAAGGATGAGGCCAGCCGTATGCGGATACTCTCCGGCAAGCTTATGGAGATGATAACAGTTGGAGAGGCCAACGTGGAGTGGGGGAAGGAGGAGGTACAGAAGCTTTTTGAGGAGATTGCGGCTTCCTTAAGCATCATTGCCCAGAGTCATAAGCTGCAATTTACCTGTAGCTGTGAAAAGGGCAGGCTGTGGATGGACCGTGAGCTGATTAAGTCCTTGGTGTACAATTTATGTGACAACGCCATGAAGGCCTCTTCGGAGGGTGGCTCCATCTGCATCAGAGGCTGGTTTGAAAAAGAGGTTTTCTTCTTTTCTGTTACCGATATGGGAATGGGAATTCCGGCAGAGGAGATTGAGAAGATTACCCAGGCCTTCTACATGGTGGACAAGGTCAGGAGCCGGGCCAGCGGTGGCGCGGGCCTG
>CAPNGW010000122.1:3452-7152 GCA_948665105.1 uncultured Lachnospiraceae bacterium | reverse complement strand
GGGGGACTGGGGGCGGATTCCCGTCACCTACGCCGGAGGCGTGGGCAGCTTTGCGGATTTGGCGAAGCTTAAGCGTCTGGGTAAAGACAGATTGAACGTAACCATCGGCAGCGCCCTTGATATTTTCGGCGGAAGGATGGAATACAAAAAGGTTATGCAGTATTTAAGCATCTAAGGAGGGACTTCATGCTACAGTTAAACGACAACTATCAGAAATTACCGGGGAGCTATCTGTTCTCCACCATTGCAAAAAAGGTGGCGGCTTACACGTCAGCTCATCCCGATAAAACCATTATCCGTATGGGGATTGGCGATGTGACTCAGCCCATTGCTCCGGCCATTATCGAAGCCATGCACAAAGCAGTGGAGGAAATGTCCGTGGCGGAAAGCTTCCACGGCTATGCGCCGGATTTGGGGTACGAATTTTTAAGAAATGCCATTGTGGAGCACGACTACAAGGCCCGGGGGTGCGATATCAGCATGGACGAGATTTTCGTCTCGGACGGAGCAAAATGCGACTCCGGCAATATTCAGGAGCTATTTGCGCCGGAGGCCAGAATTGCAGTCTGCGACCCGGTGTATCCGGTCTATGTGGATTCCAATGTGATGGCCGGGCGGTGCGGGACCTATGATGAGAAGACCGGGATGTGGAGCCGGGTAATCTATATGCCATGCATTATGGAGAATGGTTTTGTGCCGGAATTTCCGGGGGAGACGCCGGACGTCATCTACCTGTGCCTGCCCAACAACCCTACCGGAACCACTATTACCAAAGCGCAGCTTCAGGAGTGGGTGGATTACGCCAACAAAAACGGAGCGCTGATTATTTACGATGCCGCCTACGAGGCCTACATTTCAGAGGGCAATGTGGCCCATTCCATCTATGAATGTACGGGGGCAAAGACCTGTGCCATTGAGCTTAAGAGCTTTTCCAAAAATGCGGGCTTCACCGGCGTGCGTCTGGGCTATACAGTGATTCCCAAAGCCCTTGTCTTTGGTGGGGTATCCTTAAACGCCATGTGGGCCAGACGCCATGGCACCAAATACAACGGGGCGCCCTACATTGTCCAGCGGGCAGGGGAAGCCGTGTATTCCAAGGAAGGGAAGGCACAGCTGAAGGAGCAGGTGGCCTACTATATGAAGAATGCGAGTCTCATCCATGACGGTCTGAAAAACGCTGGCTACACGGTATTCGGAGGTGTCAACGCCCCTTACATCTGGCTGAAGACGCCAAAGCATATGACAAGCTGGGACTTCTTTGACTATCTGCTTACAGAGGCCAATGTGGTGGGAACACCAGGTGAAGGCTTCGGGCCCAGCGGCCAGGGATATTTCCGGCTGACAGCCTTCGGAACCCAGGAGAATACGGTGGCGGCTCTTGACCGCATTCGACAGCTGTAGACAGGATGCCCTGGAATCATTCTTTTACGAAGGAGAAGGAAGATGAATATTGGTAGCAGGTTAAAACAGATTCTGGAAGAACGAAAGCTGAATGTGAGTGAGCTTTCCAGAGAGGCCAGTGTTCCGGCCCAGACCTTGTACGCCATGATAAAGCGGGACAGTAACAAGGCAGATATGGATATTATGGTCAAAATTCTGGAAGCGTTGGACATGGACCTCTTGGAGTTCATGGGAATGGAACCGCGCAAAAGGAAGACCGATACAAAGGAAGAGCCCAAGGAGCCCGAAATGGAAAGACGTTACAGAAGGCGGGAGATGGAGGACTATCTGTTATAGAGGGTTTTCGGAGCGAAATCCTCTGTCATGAGCCGCAGGTGCGGCCCTTCCCCGGAAATATCAGACGGATAAAAACGGAAAAAGATTTCACATAACAAAAGAGGGCAGTTCACATCGTAATCCGACGTGAGAAAGCCCTCATTTTGTAATAGTGAGTTATAGGTGGAGATTGCGAAGGACACCCCAAACCAGAAATATGGCTATAAGTATCCAGCATACAATGCCCTCTGCTTTGGTACTTTTGACAGAGCCTGTTTTCACATAACGCAGGGCGAACCGTACGAATAAAGTGACAAAGACAGGCAGTGACAGAAGCAGCACAGAATTTGCCCTCCATGCAGCGAAGATATCAAGCCGTAATAAGGAAATGCACATCCTGGTAACGCCGCAACCTGGACATTCCAGCCCGGTAATTTCACGGAACAGGCAGGGAACTGCCAGCCCGGTAAAGTGTACAAACAGGGCATAGAGAAGTCCAAAAGTAAGGAGCAGTCCAATCCCCAAAGCCAGGCGCCGAAGCCGAATAGAGGCTGTCATCAGGCTGCGGGACTATATTTATTCAGCTCGCTCTGAATGATAGCATAAGTAATGATGCTCAGGCCAAACAGGTTCAGAATCAAAAACAGAATCGGGAAAGAGCCCGGGGCAATTCCTCTCTGGGTACGGGCGTTATCCAGCTTGTCGCCCATCTTGTAGGCCCAGTACAGACCGTAGATGTTACAGGTGACGATGGTGAGCAGAAAAGCTACGCCACCGGAGGTGTCTCCCTGATGACCGGTCACTGCATTGGTCTCGTTGGTAATCATCACAAACCAATAGATGCCATAGATACCGCAGGTGATGATGCTTAAGATGATACAAAGGGGAATACTACGTTGTTGCATAAATTCACTCTCCATTTCGTAAATTTTGAAACCGCAATCCGGCATGGCCTGAAACTCGGTTCATTACGTAAAATAATATCACAAAACGACATTTTTGTCTATAGCTTTGGATTATGTATTGCGAATTTCCAGGAGACAATTCGCAAGTGAAAGAATGCTCATAAAGGGTATTTTTCTATTTACGCTGGGAGCGTTTCCGAAGGGTGGGGTCCAATATTTTCTTCCGAATTCGAAGGCTTTTGGGAGTGATTTCCAAAAGCTCGTCCGTATCAATGAATTCCAGAGCCTGCTCCAGACTCAGTATCCTGGGCGGCGTCAGGGTCAGGGCTTCGTCTGCGCTGGAGGAGCGGGTGTTGGTCAGATGCTTCCTCTTGCAGACATTCAGCTCAATATCCTCCGGCTTGGCGCTCTGTCCAATTACCATACCCGAATAGACCCTCTCTCCGGGGCCGATAAACAACATTCCCCGGTCCTGGGCGCTAAACAGTCCGTAGGTTACAGACTCCCCGGCCTCAAAGGCGATGAGAGAGCCCTGCTTCCGGTACTGGATATCCCCCTTGTAGGGCGCATATCCGTTGAAAATCGTATTGATAATACCGTTTCCCTTGGTATCCGTCATAAATTCGTTCCGGTATCCGATTAATCCCCGGGAAGGAATGTCAAATTCCAGACGGGTGTACCCGCCGCTGATGCTTCCCATGTTGAGAAGGCTTCCTTTCCTCTGGCTTAATTTCTCAATGACAGAGCCGGAAAATTCGTCCGGCACATCCACATAGGCCAGCTCCATGGGCTCTGTCTTGTGGCCCAGCTCGTCCTGGTGGTAGAGGACCTCCGCCTTGCTGACAGCAAATTCATAGCCCTCCCGGCGCATATTTTCAATAAGCACGGACAGATGCAGCTCTCCACGGCCTGATACCTTGTAGCTGTCGGCGTTCTCCGTCTCCTCCACCCGCAGACTTACGTCGGTGTTGAGCTCCCGAAACAGACGGTCCCGGATATGGCGGCTGGTGACGTATTTTCCTTCCTGCCCGGCCAGAGGACTGTCGTTGACAATGAAATTCATGGCGATGGTGGGCTCG
>CAPNGW010000122.1:2448-3442 GCA_948665105.1 uncultured Lachnospiraceae bacterium | reverse complement strand
TATATTCCCGCCCCGGAGGGAGACCCCGAAGCCAGCACCCAGGTACTTATCGCGATGGTGGGCTCGGAAATCTTCTGGAAGGGAATGGCCTCCGGTTTCTCCGGGTCACAGATGGTATCTCCGATGTGAATGTCCGCAATGCCGGAGATGGCCACGATGGAGCCGATTTCTGCCTTTGATACGTCCACTTTATTCAGCCCGTCAAATTCATAAAGCTTGCTGATACGGACCTTCCGCTGCTTCTCCGGCTCGTGGGCGTTGACCACGATGGCGTCCTGATTGATTTTAAGACAGCCGTTGTCCACCTTGCCCACACCGATACGCCCCACGTACTCGTTGTAATCGATGGTGCTGATAAGTACCTGGGTGCTGGCTTCGGGGTCTCCCTCCGGGGCGGGAATATAGTCCACAATGGTCTCAAATAAGGGAGTCATGTTCTCCGGCTCCTCATTAAGGTCCGTGAGGGCATAGCCGTTTTTGGCGGAGGCGTACACGAAGGGGCAGTCCAGCTGTTCATCGGAGGCTCCCAAATCCATGAGAAGCTCTAAGACCTCATCAATCACTTCATCCGGGCGGGCCTCCGGGCGGTCAATCTTGTTGATGCAGACAATCACAGGAAGCTCCAGCTCCAGAGCCTTCATCAGTACAAATTTAGTCTGGGGCATAGCGCCTTCAAAAGCGTCCACCACAAGGATGACGCCATTTACCATTTTTAACACACGCTCCACCTCGCCGCCTAAGTCGGCATGGCCGGGGGTGTCGATGATGTTGATTTTTTTATCCTTGTAAAACACGGCGGTATTTTTGGACAGGATGGTGATGCCCCTTTCCCGCTCAATGTCGTTGGAATCCATGACCCGCTCCTGAACCTCCTGGTTGGCGCGGAACACACCGCTCTGCCGAAGGAGCTGGTCCACCAGGGTGGTTTTGCCGTGGTCCACGTGGGCGATAATTGCGATGTTGCGGATTTCCTCTCGTTTTGTTTTCATAAATG